>NZ_JASUTP010000024.1:0-21459 GCF_030445475.1 Thermodesulfobacterium sp.
TTTTAGGTTTTATGTTATCATTAATTTAAAAAATATTAAAAATTTTTATTATGCCTCTAAAATATTTTATTAAAAGACACAATTTATATTCTACTCCCGGCTGCCTGAGTTTGCATCGGTATTAGAAGAGAAAGAAAAAGCAGGAGAAGAGATCATCGTAGGAGTTGAGGGAACACTGCGGTACAAAAAGTACAATGGAGCCAAACTTGCTGAGATTATAGCTGAAAGAGTGTTTGTTGTAGGTATCATGGATGATAGAAAAACTGAGAAAGCGAAAAAAGATGTGAAGTTATCTTCAGGAGATCCTGAAAAAGTAAAAGAGGTAGGAGATGAACTTTTTTAAAAATTTTAAAAAACAGTCAGAGTGTAAAAAAAAGGTAAAGGCCCAGGCTGGGAAAACCACCAGCCTGGGCTTTTTCATTTGTCTAAAAAACTGAAAGATGTTCAAGTGAGGATGATAGGCTGAAATGAACAAACTTCTCAGATTTGTAGTTTTTCTACAGCTTTCCTCAAATTATCTAATCTCAAGTGAGCGTACCTCTGAGTAGTGGTAATCTCAGCGTGATTCAGTAATTCCTTTACTACGTAAAGGTCAACTCCTTTTTGAACGAGTCTACTTGCGAAAGTATGTCTCAGGTCGTGAAAGTGAAAGTCTTCTATTCCTGCTCTCTTTAATGCACTCTCAAAAGCTCTCCTTATAGAGTAAATCTTTCGTCCGTTTCTGTGAAACACGTACTCACACGATATCACTTTCTCTTTCAGTCTTCTTTTTATCACTTCCCATGCCTGCCTGTTAAGTGGTACTACGTGTCTTCTTTTGTTTTTGGTTTCGTGTGGTTCAAGAATCACAGTTCTTGATTGAAAGTCAACATTTTTCCACTTCAGGTTCAGTACTTCACACTTTCTCATTCCCGTATTCAGTGCAAAAACCACAATGTCCCTGAGAAGTGGATCCGTAATTGCTTTCATTAACCTTTTTTCTTCCTCTTCCGTGAGGTACCTGAGTCTCTTCGTTTCTACTCCCTTTATGAGAATTGGCTTTTTGTATAATTTATGCTCCGGTATCCACTCGAAATCGACTGCTCTGTTTATCATCGTGGAAAGGAATCTAAGCTCTTTATTAATGGTTACGGGAGATACTCCCTGGCTCAATCTCCAGAGTTTGTATTCTTCAACTTTTCCATTACTTGATTCTTCCACTGGAAAGTCTTTGCCAAAAAACTGAAGAATCACTCTTGAACTTGCTTCGTGTCTTTTGTACGAGTTGAATTCTCTCGTGCTCTTATACCAGATTAAAAACCTCGAAACCAGTTCTTCCAGAGTAACGTAGTCTTTTCTGTCCTTGCTGCAACTCTCTCATCAACCCCGAAACTATCTTCCTCAACCTCTCTTTAGTAAACTCCTCAGGTCTGCCAATCGTCTTCCATATATATTTCTCCTCTCCATCCCTCTTCAAGTGCATTCTAAATACTAACTTTCCCTTAATCAGGTAAAGGTTCTTTATCCCTGAATACATCTTCTATATATAATTTAGACCTTTACTGCTTGAATCCTGTGTGGTACGTGTGTGGTAAATACTTAAAAATTTTGATTTTACAAGAGAAAGAGAAAGAGAAAGAGAAAGTGGACTCTTAATCCATAGGTTGGAGGTTCGAGTCCTCCACGGCCCATTTTTTCCTTTACTCAGAACACTCAACCACACCACCACACCATACCACACCCTTTTTTCAAAGGACTATCAGATTTTTTTCTTCTAAAGTTGTATATAGAAATGTATAGAGGAATAAAAAACCTCTATCTAATTAAGGGGAAAATTGTATTTCGGGCTCACATCAGAAAAAAATAAATCTAAAAGTTACAATATGGAAAGTTATAGGTAGATCTGAGGACTTTACGGAAGAAGAGCTCAGAAAAATAGCTTCAGAACTTTTAAGAAAGGTATGGCAAAAGGAAAGTGTTTCTTTATCAGCTCAGCAAAAAAATCTACCACTAAAGCATCAGAAAAACAAAAGCAGCTTTTGAGGTTTTGCCTGAGGGAAAGAGGATAGTGGATGTATCGTTTGATTTCGAGTATTACAGTTCTTCGGTGATAAATTATTTGATGTAGAAAGAGGGCTAAGGTGATAGAGGTATTTCAAGGGGATTCAGTTTACAAGTTACAAGGTAGTATATTTGGTATTGTTGGAGATGAACGAGAGATACAGGAGTAGGATTTTACCTGGATTTAAAGAAGCGATATCTAATTTTAGGAGGGGACTTCTTACCCAAAATTGGTAGACACAATTAAATAAACACTATGACCAAAGACTTTGAAAAATTTTTCTATATAAACAAAAAAATACACTTTTCAAACAAAATCCAAAAGTTGCCAAAAACTAAAAAAGAAGTATACTATCAAACCAAGATGAAGATTCCTAACCGGAAAGGATATTTTGGGAAGTTTGGAGGAAGGTTTGTCCCTGAGACCTTAATTCCCCTTCTTTACGACCTGGAAAAGGCTTATCTTAAAGTAAAAAAAGATCCCTCTTTTTGGAAAGAATGGCAATACCTTCTTAAGGAATATGCCGGGAGACCAACCCCTCTATATTTTGCCCAAAATCTTTCCTCTTACCTTGGGAGAAAGATCAAAATCTACTTAAAAAGAGAAGACCTTCTTCATACCGGAGCCCACAAAATCAACAACACCATCGGTCAGGTTCTTTTAGCCAAAAGAATGGGTAAAAACCGGATCATTGCCGAAACAGGAGCAGGGCAACACGGGGTAGCTACAGCCACTGCCTGTGCTCTCTTAGGCCTAAATTGTGTGGTCTACATGGGGGCTAAAGACACTGAAAGGCAAAAATTAAACGTCTTCAGGATGAAGCTTTTAGGAGCAGAAGTAGTCCCTGTCTATTCTGGTACTCAAACCTTAAAAGACGCCATAAACGAAGCCCTGAGAGATTGGGTTACTAACGTAACCTCTACTTTATACGTAATCGGCTCAGTGGTAGGGCCTCATCCTTACCCTATGATGGTAAGAGATTTCCAAAGTATTATCGGGCTTGAGATAAAAAAACAGATCCTAAAAAAAGAAGGACGTCTCCCTGATTTGGTGCTTGCCTGTGTAGGAGGAGGCTCCAATGCCATGGGGACTTTTTATCCCTTTAGGCAGGACCTTCAGGTAAGACTTGTCGGGGTTGAAGCCGCAGGAAAAGGTTTACATACAGACCATCATTCAGCTACCTTAGCCGTAGGAGAACCTGGGGTCTTACATGGGATGCTTACCTATCTACTTCAAGATAGGGTAGGGCAGATAAAAGGAGCTCACTCTATAGCCCCTGGGCTTGATTATCCAGGGGTAGGGCCTGAACATGCCTATTTTAAAGACTCAGGCCGGGCTGAGTATGTGTCAGTTACCGATGAGGAAGCCCTTGAGGCCTTTCAATTACTTTCTGAAAAAGAAGGCATCATCCCTGCGTTAGAGTCTGCCCATGCAGTAGCTTATCTTTTAAAAATTGCTAAAGACCTCCCTAAAGACACCATCGTGGTGATAACCCTTTCTGGAAGAGGAGATAAAGACGTTGCCTCTGTAAGAGAATACTTGGAAGGGAACTAAGCTTGATGGAAAGAAACGCCTCTTTGATAAAAAAGGCTATAAACACCATTAAATCTAAAGGTGATGTAGCTGTCATTCCTTATATCTGCTGCTGGGACCCTGACCTTGAAACCACAGAGGCTATCCTCTGGGAATTGGCTGAGGTTGAACCCGCCTGTATCGAGTTAGGTTTCCCTTTTTCAGACCCTGTTGCAGATGGGCCAACCATCCAAAAAGCTATCGTGAGAGCCCTTGAACATCAACCTACCTTTGAAGCCTATTTTGAATTTATCTCAAGACTAAATCAAAAAGGATTCCCTTATCCTATTGTTTGCATGACCTACTATAACATCATCTACCGGTTCGGTTTGGAAAAAACCGTAGAACATGCTTTACAATCAGGTCTTGCTGGCTTTATCATCCCAGACCTACCTATAGAAGAAGCCCAACCCTGGATAAAGGCAAACCAAAACTCAGGTCTTGCCACCATCTTTCTTGCAACCCCTACCTCCTCTGAAGATCGCATCCAAAAAATTGTTAAACACACCAAAGGATTTCTTTACTACGTTTCTATTACAGGTATAACAGGAGCCCGAGACTCTCTACCAGAAGACTTAGCAGATCGACTAAAAATCACTAAAAATCTTTGCGGAAATAATCTCCCTTTAGCCGTTGGGTTTGGCATCTCAAAAAAAGAACAAATAAAGCTTCTCTATCCTTACGCAGACGCCTTTATCATAGGTAGTGCCATAGTAAAAATCATAGAAGAAAAGGGGAAAAACTCACCTAAGGAAATAAAAACCTTCTTGAAAAACCTTAAAAATCTGTAACATGTCTGTAATTACTGTTAAAACTAAGCCATCTTACCAGATATTGATCAAACCTCATATCTTTGATGAAATAGCCGAAGACCTAAAAGCCTCTTTTAACTTTGGCAAAGTAGCTATCATAACCGATGACACGGTAAAAACTCTTTACGGAGAAAAGCTTTCATTACAGTTAAATACCTCTGGAATCAAGGCTGAAATTTTCTCTTTTCCTCCTGGAGAAGGGTCTAAAACCATAGACACGGTGATCTCTTTAGCCCGAAGTCTTATTCAAAAAAGGTTTGACAGAAAAGACCTTTTGATTGCTCTTGGAGGTGGGGTAGTAGGAGACATCACAGGGTTTCTGGCAAGCATCTACCTGAGAGGGGTAAAATATGTACAGGTCCCAACCACCCTTCTTTCCCAGGTAGACTCTTCTGTCGGAGGAAAAACCGGGGTTGACCTGCCAGAAGGCAAAAACCTTATCGGCACCTTTTACCAACCAAGCAGGGTTTACATCGATCCCATGGTTTTAAAAACCTTACCTAAAAATGAAATCCAAAACGGACTTGCTGAGGTAATAAAGTATGGCTGTATCCTAAAAAATAAGTTGTTTACTTTTATCTCTCAAAAAGGAGAAGAGCTTTTTCAACTAAACCCTGAAGACCTTCAATACCTTATCTATGAAAGCTGTAAAATTAAAGCTTATGTAGTTTCCAAAGATGAAAAAGAAGCAGGACTAAGAAAAGTTCTAAACTTTGGGCACACCATCGGACATGCCCTGGAAACTGAATTAAACTATTCTATTCCTCATGGGCTGGCAGTAGCCTTAGGGATGCTTGCCGAGGCAAAACTTTCAGAAAAACTTGGGGTTGCAGAAAAAGAGGTTTTTTCTCCTTTAAAAAATATTTTAGCGAATCTTTCCTATCCTCTCAGCCTTCCTTCTAATCTATCTCCTCAACAAGTGTTAAAACACCTTTCAAAAGATAAGAAGGTTTTTCAGGGGAAACTGACTATAGTGCTTCTTAAGCGTATAGGAAAATATTGCTTCTATGAAGACCCTCCTACCAAAAAAATCCTTGAAACTTTAGAAGAATTAAGATAAAATTGTAAAATATATTAATAGTAGTATTATCGTATAATTAAACATACGAGGTTTTTTATGAGTATCGAAAGACTTGAGTCTGAAAAAGAGGGAATAAGTTTTTACAAACTTTGTGCTTCAGGAAACGACTTTATCGTTATTTTAAACTTTAGTGGTGAGATCTCTCCAGAAGAAGGGAGAGAACTTGCCAAAAAACTCTGTCGTCCCAAATTTTCTGTATCAGCAGATGGTCTTATCTTGCTTGAAAAATCATCAAATCCACAAGCTAAGTTTGCCTGGAGGTTTTTTAACTCTGACGGAAGCGAAGCCGAAATGTGCGGAAACGGTGCAAGATGTGTAGCAAGGCTTGTTACAGAACTTGGACTTTTCGAAAGCCCTTTTTATTTTGAAACCAAAGCAGGACTAATCTATGCTGAGGTTAAAGGGAAACGGGTAAAGGTTGCCCTTACTTCTCCTAAAGATTTAAAGCTCAACCTGGTTTTACGTACAGACTATGATTGGTTTTTAGCCCACTTTGTAAACACCGGTGTTCCTCATACAGTTATCTTCTGGGAGGACATAGAAAACGCACCGGTAACCAAGATAGGGCCTAAAATAAGATACCACGAAGCCTTTAGTCCAGCAGGAACCAACGTTAACTTTATAAACATCGTAGAAAAAGACGGTCAGAAAATTATCCAAATAAGGACTTATGAAAGAGGGGTCGAAGGAGAAACACTTGCTTGTGGGACCGGTTCTGCAGCTTCAGCATATATAGCCTATAAACTTGGTCTGGTAAACTCTCCGGTAAACGTTCTTACCAGAGGTGGAGAGCTTTTAACCATTTACATTGAAGAAAATGAGAATAAAATCTACTTAGAAGGAGATACCCTTTTGGTGTTTAAAGGGACAATTTTCGAAGACGCTTTAAAATAAATAAGGAGGGTATTAAAAATGAACCTGCAGGGCTCTATAGTAGCCTTAGTTACCCCTTTTAAAGATGGAAAGGTAGATGAAACTTCTTTGAGAGGATTAATTCGCTGGCACCTTCAACAAGGCACAGACGGAATTCTTGTCCTTGGAACAACCGGAGAAGCCGCAACCTTGGAAAAAGAAGAGAGAAAAAGGGTTATGGAAATAGCCCTTGAAGAGGCCAAAGGTAAGGTACCTCTTATCGTTGGTACAGGAACAAACAACACAGCAAGAGTTCTTGAATATACAAAACTTGCCGAAGAGATGGGGTTTGATGCAGCCCTTATCGTTACTCCTTATTACAACAAACCAACCCAAAATGGCCTTTACGCTCACTATAGCTACATCGCTAAACAAACCAAAATACCTATCATCTTATATAATGTGCCTGGCAGAACCTCGGTAAACATGCTCCCTGATACCACCGCCAAATTGGCAGAAATAGAAAACATCATCGCCATCAAAGAAGCCTGTGGGGATATAAAGCAGGTTACCGAACTTTTGATGAGATGTCCAAAAGATTTTATAGTGCTTTCAGGGGATGACTTTACTGCCCTGGCTACGGTATTTTTAGGAGGAAAAGGGGTAATTTCTGTGGTTGCCAACGTAACCCCTAAGGAAATGGCAGCCCTTATGCGTTATGCCCTAAGCGGGGATATTGCCAAGGCCAACGAACTAAACCTTTACCTTTATCCGTTATACAAGGCTATGTTCATAGAAACCAACCCTGCACCTGCTAAACATGCCCTTTGGCTCATGGGAAAGATTGAAACCCCTGAGGTAAGACTACCTCTTGCTGGGTTAACAGAAAGTTCAGCAGAACAATTAAAGAAACTGTTACAAGAAAAATATAAACTTATCTAACCCCCCTATCAGGGCCAAATGTTCCACGTGGAACATTTGGCCCTGACTGTTTTTTTTTGAAGTTCAGGCTCAAAATAACTATATGGATTCATATCCATCTAAAGGTTTTATGGCAAAAATTAAAATCACTCAGCAAAGGCATAAAAAGCTTCTAAGGTAAAGGGAAAAAACTGAAAAATTCCAAGACTCAATTTCTAATTTTGGCATGTTTTCTCCATACATGTGAAGAAATTACAAAGTCTCACCAAATTATTTGTTAATAGGCTTTAAGCTTTTCAAAAGACAAAGTAGATGGTAATATAATAAAAAACAACTCTTTTAGTGCGGCAGGAGGGGCAAATGAAAGTAATTGCCTTTAACGGAAGTCCAAGGAAGCAGGGAAACACCCAAAAAGTGCTTGAACTCTTGGCAGACGAGCTAACTTCTCAAGGGATAAAAACCGAGATCATTCAGGTTGGAGATAAAGCCATCAGAGGATGTCTTGCCTGTTATACCTGCAGGAAAAAACAGAACGAAAGGTGTGCTATAGAGGATGAGGTAAACGATTGGATTCAGATGATGAAAAAGGCTGACGGGATAGTTTTGGCATCTCCTGTTTATTTTTCTGGGATAGCAGGGACGATGAAATGTTTTTTAGATCGAGCTTTTTTAGTTTCTGCGGTAAACGGGAATCTTTTTAGGCACAAGGTTGGGGCTGCTATCGCAGTATGTAGAAGGGCAGGTGGTGTTGCCACCTACGACCAACTTTTACATTACCTAACTTATGCAGAAATGGTTGTGGCTACCTCTAACTACTGGAACGGAGTATTTGGGCTCAGTCCTGGAGAGGTTTTACAAGACGAGGAAGGAAAACAAATAGTAAGGATTTTAGCTAAAAATTTAGCCTGGTTACTAAAGACTACCCAAGGGAAAAGGGCGAAAAGCTTAAGTCCAGAAATAGAGCCCAAAATATTTACCAATTTTATAAGATAATTTTTCTTAAAAAGAGGTGTTCCACGTGGAACACAAGGTTTCTCAAAACGAAGATTTAAAATCTTTCTTAAAAAGTACCTTCTATTTTAATCGGCTGTCTGAAGATGACCTCTCTAAACTTAGTGAAATCGCTATGGTCAAAAAATTTTCCAAAAAAGAACATATCTTTGCTGAAGGAGACAGAGCTACCGGATTTTATCTGGTAAAAGACGGCTGGATAAAAATTTACAAACTTTCTCCAAAAGGCAAGGAAATGGTAGTACATATCTTTGGATCTGGGGAAATTTTCGGAGAAATAGTATTGGCTGGGGTGGGAGAATATCCTGCCTGGGCACAGGCTCTTACAGAAACCGAAGTAATATTTTTTGAAAAGAACCTTTTTAAAAGCTTGATCGGAAGATCACCAGATTTATGCCTTACTCTTTTATCTGCCTTTGCCTTCAAAATAAAAGACTTGCTCCATAGCCTTGAGAATATAACTTTAAAAGATGCTAAAGAGAGACTCCTAAAGTTTCTTTATCACGCTGCCAAGGCTTCTCCAGAAAGACTTATAAAACTTGAAATCCCTAAATCTCAATTAGCTTTGCTTTTAGGTATTACCCCAGAAACTTTTTCAAGGCTTTTAAAGAAACTTGAGGAAGATGGATTTATTAAGGTTGATGGCAAGCAAATCTGGGTTAATGATAGAGTTTTAACCTAACTAAACCTAGTTTAAGTTTAAACATGCAACAGCTTTACCTTATACAAAAAAGGAGGGGACATCTTGATGAAAATAGCCTTTATCTGTACAGGAAACTCTGCAAGAAGTCAGATGGCTGAAGGTTATGCTAAACATTTTGCAAATCTTTATAAGCTGAATATAGAAGTATACTCAGCTGGTTCAAACCCTGCTTCAAGTATAAACCCCTTAGCCATAAAGGTTATGGCTGAAGAAGGGATAGATCTATCTTCTCAAAGGCCCAAATCTTTTCAGGAAATCCCGTTTGATCAGATCAATATAGTTATAACCCTTTGTGGAGACGCTAAAGAAACCTGCCCTTATGTTCCTGCCCAGAAAAGAGAACACTGGGGACTTCCTGACCCTGCTAAAGCTGAAGGAACTGAAGAAGAAAGATTAAAAATTTTTCGCAAGGTCAGAGATGAAATAAAAGAAAAAGTTAAAAAACTTATCCTTTCCCTTAAAAACCCATAAACTTCATCTATCCCTAATTTTTATAAAAATTTAAAAACCTTTTAACATAGTTTTAACCTTTCTCTTTTATCTTTCTTATTAACAAAATAACCCAAAACATCACAAGGAGGTGACTTATGAACCAGGAGTTTTTTATAAGCCTAATTAGAAGTTGTATAAAAGATTGGGGACTAAAAGTTTTTGATAAATCTCCTGTTTTGACAGAATTTTTTAACTATCAAAAAGTAGCGAACCTAAAAGATTTTTCTTACAAAGGGTGGTATGAAAATGATCTCTTAGGGCTAATTATGGTGATAACTGCTGAAAAAAAACTAGTAATCCAGTATGCCAAAAAGGTATATCCCCATTTTATGATAGACTTTAACCTACTTAAAAACTTAGACCCATTCTGTTTAAAGTCTTTTCAAGAACTCATTCAGGAATTAACCCAAAAGGTATTAGATAGATTAAATCAAAAGAACCTAAAATTTTGTATTAAAACTCAAGAATTTTTCAGGTCTTCTAATTTATCTCAAAGTTTTTCTGGAATGTTAAATCTTTCCTTTAGTTATAGAATACCTCCCATAGGAGATTTAAGTTTTTATTTAATAAGTGGTCCCAAGGAATATCTTGCTAAGAGAAACTTAGATTCAGGATATTTAAACTCTTTTTATAATCCTCAAAAGGCCTACTTGGTTGCCTAAACATATCTATAACTATGAATATGTATTTTTTTAATTTAGACCGTAGACTTAGAGACCTTGTGATTAAGGTTCCCGCGATTCATTTTGAAGTGTTTGTCAGAGAAGCCTTTTTACTTTTTATGAAAGATGAAAACTTTAATCTCCTTCCAGTCATAAACTACGATGAATTCGTGGTAGGACAACTTCAGAGGAGGAGGTTTTTAGAGCATATCATTTTAGGAAAGTATGGATACGGAATCCATCTAAATGGGAATAAAAAGGTAAGAGATGTGATGGAACCCCCAGGTTTAACCCTTGAGGCTTCTAATACCATAGAAGAAGCTGCGATGCAACTACAAAATAGAACCTATCCTCATACTTATGATGACATAATCGTAGTAGAAAAAGGAAGGTATTTAGGGGTGGTATCGGTGTCTCTTTTGATAGAGGCCTTAGCTCAAAAATCACTGATGCTTGCCAAAGATGCTAATCCTCTTACAGGCCTTCCTGGAAACTGGGCTATCAAAAATGTAATAGAAGAAAGAATATCAAAAATGGAAGATTTTGACGTAATCTACATAGACATAAACCATTTCAAACCTTTTAACGATAAATATGGATTCGCTAAGGGTGATGAGGTTATCATATCTCTTGGTGAAATAATAAAAGAAACAGTAAATGGAAAGAAAAACACTTTTGTTGGCCACATCGGAGGGGATGATTTTATAGTAATATGCCCACCAGAGACTTCCTTAGAAATAGCAGAAAAGATTAAAGAAGAATTTGAAAAACTTTTGCCAGATTTTCATGGAAAAGACTTTTTAACTGGATATTATCTTTCTAAAGACAGAGAGGGTAAAGAAAAAAACTTCCCTCTCCTTTCTCTAACCTTTGCCATAGTAAGTAGCACTAACAGGAAAATAACCTCTTATGCCCATTTAGCTTCTATAGCCTCAGAGGTCAAAGCTAAAGCTAAGAGTATGGCAAGAGAGGCAAAAAATTCTGTAATCTTTAAGGATCGAAGAAAAGACAAGACTACGGAGGTTAGTTTTTATGAACGAAACGAACTTTTTTCTTCTTGAAAGTCATCTTGATATTTACCTTCAACCTGTAGTAAATCTTGACACAGGGAAGGTGTTAGGGTTTGAAGCTTTAGTAAGAGGTATTAATCAAGAAAAAAACCTAATCATCCCTCCTAACGTGCTTTTTGAATTAGCTAAAAAACAGGGAGTTCTGATAGAATTTGATCGTACCTGTAAAGCACTGGCTATGAAAAAATTCAAAGAAATTTGGGTTAGAACGGGACTTTTTACTCTTTCTCAACGTTAACAGCGAAACGATCGACCTTGGACTTGCAGGAACTAACTGGATTAAGAAAAAGGCTAAATACTATGGGATAAGCCCTGAAAGTATCGTAGTGGAAATAAGCGAGGCTAAAATTGCACATACTGAAAAACTGGTATCTTTTGTAGAAAAGTACTTAAGTTATGGATTTTTAATAGCTCTTGATGACTTT
Organism: Thermodesulfobacterium sp.; assembly: GCF_030445475.1. Classification (NCBI taxonomy): domain Bacteria; kingdom Pseudomonadati; phylum Thermodesulfobacteriota; class Thermodesulfobacteria; order Thermodesulfobacteriales; family Thermodesulfobacteriaceae; genus Thermodesulfobacterium; species Thermodesulfobacterium sp. Next base: position 11,643 of record NZ_JASUTP010000024.1, read on the forward strand.
GGGGTTAGGCATTCAAATTTAGAGAGGTTAGTACTTCTTGATATACATTATGTAAAATTAGCCAAACCCTTTATTCAAGACCTAAATAACTTCAAAAAGAAACAAAAACTTTTAGAGGTAATGTATATCTTAAGTCAAAAAATAGGCTTTTTTGTCGTTGCAGAAGGAGTAGAAACCTGGGAGGAAGTTCTTTTCTTAAAAGCTCAAAAAATTCCCTTAGCCCAGGGATATCTTTTTGCCCATCCCAATCCTAACCCTAAAGAGGCTCTCTTCTTAGCAGAAAAGAGACTTAGAGAATTAGAAAGGATAGGGGCTAATCCGCAACCATTAGGATTAATTAACCCTCTATTTCCATCTCCTTGAAGGAACATCTTCTATCGTATCCTTTCGGACAAAAAGTACCTTGATGGTTTCATACTCACTAAAAGCTTCTTTTACCATGTTCTCTACATCTGATAATATCTTACTCACCTGAAACCTTACCATTACATCCTTAAGGTTTGTATCGTGGCTTAACAAAAACAGAGCATCCCACATTATGATACTTGAAATTTTAGCCCCTATCTTGTTATTAAGCACATCTCTTATGCTTTTAATGTCATCCACACAACCGATAAGAGCTCCCATAAGATAAGGGGCAAAATATACCCCTGAAACCAAAGTATAAAACCTGAAGATATCAGTCTCAGTTATAATCCCAACTACCCTGAGATTTCTATCTACCACAGGTAGGCCTGAAACTTTATTTTCAAGCATGATGACAGAGGCCTTTTCTATGGTTTCATCTGGATAGGTATATATAGGATCTTTGGTCATAACTTGTTTTATTGGAATATTTTTTAACTCCTGAAAAAATTCATCAAACCTGGGATCTTTGATGATGTCTTTAGCTTTATAAGGAAGTAATCCTTTTATGTCGGTAAGGGTTATGATACCGGTAAGTTTACCATTCTTAGTAATAGGGATCTTCCTAAAGGTTTTAAAATCTTCTAAAATCTTAAAAGCTTTTTCTAAGGTTTCATCTTCTTCTAAGGTTACTACATTTTCTGTCATCCAATCTTTAACAAGCATTCTAACCCCCTTTGTGTTAAATTTTTAAAAATCTTTGCTATATACTTTTATTATAGGAATCTAACCGACTGAATCAAGAGGTTTTTGTAACTTTTTTATGAAAAAATATTTTTGGTGAGTTTTTATTTTATTTATGATTCTGTAAAGACCAGTTTTATCTGAGGAAAGTTATCAAAAAGTAAGGAGATATTTTCCTGAGAAAGTAAAAGCTTGTCTCCGTTTATCTCAAAGTTTACGATGGCATCAGGATAGGTGATCTGAAGGCGGAAAGGGAAAGTATTCGTTTCTTCTTTAGTAACAAAGGTCTTCAAAAATTCTAAAAATTGTCTGTTTGCTAAGGTGTGAGGTACACAAACATTAACCACTCCTTCCTTAAAAAATCTAAAATCATTAAAAGGAGCAAGGTCTTCTACTAAAAGGGTTAAGGAATCCTCATCTCTGTCTACGGCAACTCTAAACCAGAGAATAGATCCTTCGGACATTACAGAAAAGTTTTGTTTGTAAAGATTCGGGAAAACCAGAGCTCTTTCCGAAGAAAACTCGTCTTCTATCGTAAGAATAGCCATCTTATCCCCGTTTTTTGTCTGCTTAAGCTTTATCTCTGAAATCAACCCCAGTAACACTACCTGCGCGCCGTCTTCTACTTGAGAAAGATTTTCTAAGTTGTAAGGGGTAAACACTTCTATAAAACGCCGGAGTCGTTTTACTGGATGGTCTGAAAGATAAAAACCAAGGCTTTCTTTTTCAAAAGCAAGCTTTGTTTCTAAATCCCACTCAGGTACTTCTTCTAAGGTATAAGAAGTAGACGGATTTAAAAGGGTGGCTTGCCCAAAAAGAGAAGAAAATTTGGTTTGGGTGGTAACAGAGAGGATCGAAGGAAGATTATGCATTAGCTTAGCTCTGTTTTGGTCTAAGCTATCAAAAGCACCAGCTTTTATCAAAGCTTCTATAGTTTTGCGGTTTACTTTTTTGGTGTCTACTTTATTGCAAAAATCCCAAAAAGAACTATAAGGACGTTTGTTAATAATCTCGTTTACTGCCTCTTCCCCTACGTTTTTTACTGCTTGAAGCCCTACTCTAATAGCTCCTTGTTCTACAGTGAAGCCTACATCACTTAAATTTATATCTGGAGGAAGAATAGGTATCCCCATTTCATTGGCTACAGAGATATATTTACTTACCTCTTCTCTTTTATCAACCTCGTAAGTAAGGATAGAAGCCATAAAGTAAACAGGGTAGTGGGCTTTTAGATAAGCTGTCTGATAAGCCACTAAAGCATAAGCTGCCGAATGGCTTTTGTTAAATCCGTAGTCAGCAAATTTTTCTATAAGATCAAATACCTTTTGAGCGATGTCTTCAGGAATTCCTCTATCTACAGACCTTTTAACAAACTCTTCTTTTAGGCTTTCCATCAACTCTTTTTCTTTTTTTCCAATAGCACGCCTAAGAAGGTCAGCTTCCCCCAGAGTATATCCAGCCATCACCTGGGCTATTTGCATAACCTGTTCTTGATAAACGATTACCCCGTAGGTTTCTTTTAAAATAGGCTCTAAAAGTGGATGTAGATATTCTGGCTTCCTTCTTCCATGTTTGGTTTCGATATACTGGTCTACCAGCCCACCCTCTAAGGGACCAGGACGATAAAGAGCTAAAACTGCGATAAGGTCGTTAAAGTCGGAGGGTTTAAGCCTTCTTAAAAGGTCTTTCATTCCTTGAGATTCTAATTGAAAGACTCCGTCAGTTTCGCCTGCCCTTAACAGTTCAAACGTTTTGGGGTCATCAAGAGGGATCCGATTTAAATCTAAGTCTATCCCCTCATATTTTTTGATAAGTTTAAGGGTTTTATCTATGATGGTAAGGGTTTTAAGCCCTAAGAAATCAAACTTAATAAGGCCAACAGCTTCGCAGGCCTTCATATCAAACTGAACAACTATTTCATTTTCCTCGACCTTCATCAAAGGAGCTGTCTCTATGATGGGTTTACCTGAAATAATAACCCCTGCTGCATGCTGACTTGCATGTCTTGGAAGGCCTTCAAGTTTTTTAGCCAGGGTAAAGAGTTTCTTTATCTCTTCATTTTTTTGCATAAGTTCTTGAAACTCTGGCCTTTCAAGTTCTTTTTCTAAAGACACATCAATCCCTGGACTTATCATTTTAGCGATAGGGTCTATCTCCTTAGGTTTAAAACCAAGGACTCGTCCTACGTCTCTCACTACTTGTCTTGCTTTTAACTGACCAAAGGTAGCAATTTTAGCGATATACTCTCTCCCATAAGTCTGAGCTACATATTCTATCACTTCGTCTCTTCTTTCTTTGCAAAAGTCAACGTCTATATCAGGAAGACTAGGACGTTCTTTGTTTAAAAACCTTTCAAAAAGAAGGCCCCATCTGATAGGATCAAGGTTGGTAATTCCTAAGGCATAAGAGGTGAGGGCTCCAGCAGCAGACCCTCTTCCTGGCCCAACAGGTATCCCTTTTGACCGTGCCCATTCTATAAAATCACAAACGATAAGAAAATAACTGGCATAACCTTTTTCGATGATAACCTCTAACTCCTCTTCCAATCTTTGACGATAAATCTCCTTTTCGGCAGCAAGTTGTCCTGTTTCTTCTAACTCAGATAGTCTTTTTTCAAGACCCTCTCTAGCCTTTTTGCTAAAATAACTCTCGGCAGTTTCTCCTTCAGGAACTTTAGCCTTGGGGAAAAGGACTTCTCCTGTTTTAAGTTCTAAATTTACCTTTTCAAAAACCTCCAAGCTATTGGTAAGCACCTCCGAAGGCAGGTCTTGAAACCTTTTGGCCATATCTTCCGCACTTGCTAAATAGAGCATATCAGTGTTAAACTTGAACCGGTCTGGGTCAGAAAGCTTGTGTCCTGTTTGAATACAGAGCAACACCTCATGAGCCAAAGCGTCTTCTTTGTCTAAATAATGACAATCTGCAGTAGCTACACATTTTATTTTGAGTTTTTCTGCTATCTCTAAGATTTTTTGGTTACAGACTTCCTGTTCTGAAAGACCATTTCGCTGGACTTCAAGATAAAAATCCTCCTTAAACAAGTCTTTATACCACTTAGCTACCTCTATAGCTTTGTCAATCTGGTTAAAAAGGATAAGCTTAGGGATCTCCCCTTCTAAACAGGCAGAAAGGGCTATTAGCCCTTCGTGATGTTTAACCAAAAGTTCTTTATCTATCCTGGGCCTATAGTAAAAACCTTCTAAATAGGCTTTAGAGGCAAGTTTGATTAAATTTTTATATCCTACCTCATCTTTGGCTAAAAGAACCAGATGATGTCCTGCCTCTCCGCGCTTAGCAACCTTTTTATCAAATCTTGAATTTTCTGCTACGTAGAACTCGCATCCGATAATAGGCTTTAAACCTGCTTCTTTTAAAGCCTTGTAAAAATGAATGATTCCATATAAAGTGCCATGGTCGGTGATAGCGCAGCCAGGAAGCTGATAGTCTAAGAGCCTATTTACTAAGTCTTTAATACGGATAGCACCGTCAAGGAGACTCCATTCAGTATGAAGATGAAGGTGAACAAACTCCCCCATAAGGCTACGTTCAAAAAAATAAACTATTCAGTAGGGGTTAAAAAAAGCTGATTTAAGTCTAAAGGTCTCTGGCCAAGCTCTTTATCTAAATAAAAAAGGGCTTGAGGGTCGTTTTTTATAAGTTTTAGTTTAGAGAGGATAGTTTTAAAAGAGGCTTCTTCTTCTACTTGTTCGTTTACAAACCACTGAAGGAAATTATCGGTTGCGTAATCTTCCAGTTTTTTAGCTAAACTTACCAGTTGGTTTATTCTTTTGGTTACTTCTTTTTCGTGATTATAGGCAAACTCAAAAACAGCTTCAGGGGAATCCCACTTGTTAGGCGGTGCTGGAATTTCTTGTAAAATCACTTTACCATCCCTTTCTACGACAAACTTGTAAAATTTCATCGCATGCATAAACTCTTCTGCTGTCTGAGCCTTCATCCATTTAGAAAACCCATCTAACCCTAAATCGTCAAAATAGGCTGCCATAGAAAGATATAAGTACCCTGAATAAATTTCCCACTTAATCTGTTCGTTTAAGGCTGCCTCGATTTCTTTTTTCATAGGAATTTCCTCCTTTTTAGCTTTATATATTTTAAACCTTTCTTAACCTTACGGCAAAAAATCCATCTAATCCGTGTTTATGGGGAAAGGTTCTTAAGTATTTATTTTCTACACAGAGTTCTTTTACTTTTTCTGGACAGGTTTTGCTAAGCACTTTAGCAGGATCTTCCAGCATAAACTCTGGATGGGACTGTAAAAACCTTTCTATTATCTGTTCGTTTTCTTCAGGCTCTAAACTACAGGTTGCATATACCATTATACCACCTTTTTTAAGAAAAGGGGCTAACCCTTCAAGAAGTCTTAATTGCCTTTCGGGTACCCTTAAAAAATCTTCCTCAGTACGAGCCCATTTAACGTCTGGATGTTTTCTTATCACTCCCGTTCCAGTGCAAGGAGCATCTATTAAAATATAATCAAAAAAAGGAGGTTGCAACTCTTTAAGCTTTTCTACCACATCCCCCACAAATACCTTAGGAAGTTTTAAACCTAATCTTTGAAAATTCTCTTTTAGTTTTTCCAACCTCCATTCATAGAGGTCAAAAGCCCAGATGGTACCTTTATCCTGCATAAGCTCCGCCATATGAGTGGTTTTACCTCCCACCCCTGCACAGGCATCAAGAACCTTAGCCCCTGGTTTGGGATTTAACAAAAACCCTACCAGCTGGCTAGCTGAATCCTGCACACTTATCCAGCCGAAATGATAAGGTTTAAGTTCAGAGATCTTTCCTCTAAAACCTTCTAATACGATCCCTGAAGGTGAATAAGGACAAGGTTTAGCTGTAGGCACTTCGTCTTTTTGCAAATACACCAAAAGACTGTCTCGAGAAACTCTTAAAGTATTAACCCTTATTACTAAAGGGGACCTTTCGTTGCTTGCACGCAGCAAAGCCTCAGTTTCTTCTCTCCCAAACCTTTGAAGCCACCTTTTTACCAACCATTCAGGAAAGGAATATTTTACTGAAAGATAATATACCTCATTAAAATCAGGGGGTTCTGGTAAGTTATCTTTATTCTCAAGCACTTTATGTAATACTGCATTTACCAGCCCTCTTATCCAGGCCCCTCTCCTTCTTGCAGAAAGGATTTTAAGACTTTCTGCTATAGCTACTCTTTCTGGGATCCGGGTGTAAAGAAGTTGATAAGCACCTAAACGAAGTATATTTCTGACCTCTGGGTCCATTTTTTCTAAAGGATGTTCAGAAAACCTTGCAAGGATAAAATCAAGATAATAGAGATGTCTAACCACTCCATTTACCAGTTCACTCACCAAAGCTCTGTCCCTTTCATCTGGCAACACACTTTTAGTAAGAACCTGTGAGAGGACCTCATCTAAAAGAGGTTTCCCTTTTTCCCAGCGAATAAGAATTTTTAAAGCTACTGCTCTTGGGTTGGTTTTCGATAGTCTTGGCATGGTGCTAAAATTATAAAATCGTTATTCCCACTGAAGGGCCATTTGTTTTAAGGTAAAAAGCCTGTCCCTCAAGACCGCGGCTTTCTCAAACTCGTAATTTTTGGCTGCTTCTTTCATTTCTTTTTCTACCCTTGCTATCTCCTGTTTTAGAGCTTCCAAGCTCTCAAAACTTTCAGAGATCTCGATTACCTTTTCTAAATCTACAAAATCTGCTTCTACTATTTTCATCAGAGGATCATCTAAGGATTTTACCACAGTTTGGGGAATAATACCATGCTTTTTATTATATTCCTCCTGAATTTTACGCCTCCGTTCTGTTTCTTTTACGGCTTTTTCTATAGCAGGGGTTATGGTTTGAGCGTAAAGAATGGCTGTCCCGTTTACGTTTCTTGAAGCCCTTCCTATCATCTGGATAAGACTTCTCTCAGAACGCAAAAAACCCTCTTTGTCTGCATCCAAAATAGCAATCAGAGAAACCTCTGGTAAGTCTAACCCTTCTCTCAAAAGGTTTATCCCTATAAGGACGTCATAAACCCCTCTTCGTAAATCTCTTATTATTCTTGCCCTTTCAAGGGTCTTTAAGTCAGAATGCATATAACAAGCCTTAATACCAAGGCCTTGATAATAGTCTGTAAGCTCTTCAGCCATTCTTTTAGTAAGGGTACACACAAGAACCCTTTCGTTTTTTTCTACCCGCTTTTTTATTTCAAAAAACAGGTCTTCCACCTGATTTTCAGAAGGTCTGATCTCTACCTTAGGGTCAAGAAGCCCTGTAGGACGAATGATTTGCTCTATTACTCTCCCCTGTGCTTTTTCGAGTTCATACTCCCCTGGGGTAGCAGAGACATAGATTACCTGATTAACCCTTTCTTCAAACTCTTCAAACGTCAAAGGACGGTTATCAAGAGCTGAAGGTAGTCTAAAACCATATTCTACCAAGGTTTCCTTTCTGCTACGATCACCTCGATACATTCCTCTTAACTGAGGGATGGTTATATGGCTTTCGTCTATGAAGATCAAAAAATCATCTGGAAAGTAGTCAAGCAAGGTATAAGGAGGCTCTCCTGTTTTTCTTCCGTCTAAATACCTGCTGTAGTTTTCGATCCCTTTGCAATAACCTATCTCTTCTAAAAGTTCGAGATCATACAAGGTTCTTTTCTCAAGTCTTTCTGCATAAAGATATTGACCTTGCGACCTAAACCATTCAACCCGCTCTTTTAGTTCCTTTTTTATCTCCTCTATAGCTACCTTTAATTTGTCCTCTGAAGTAACATAGTGGCTTGCAGGGAAGATAAGCACCTCATCTACCTTACCTAATACCTTCCCTCTAAAGGGATCTATGATTTTTATCTCTTCTACTTCATTTCCCCAGAGAGAGAGCCTTACTGCACGTTTTTCTTCGTTTGCAGGAAAAATCTCTATTATATCCCCTCTTACCCTAAAGGTTGCTCTGGTAAACTCAAGCTCAGTCCTTTCATAATGCATCGTAACCAGCGCCCTTAACAACTCGTCCCGGGAGATGGTTTGTCCGCGTCTTAAATAAAGATGTTTTTGAAAATACTCATGAGGCGAACCTAAGCCGTAGATACAGGATACACTGGCAACGACAATCACGTCTCTTCTTGAAAGTACCGCGGCTGTAGCCGAATGCCTTAAACGGTCGATCAACTCGTTGATAGAAGCATCTTTTTCTATGTAGGTATCTGTAACCGGAACATAAGCCTCAGGCTGGTAATAATCATAATAAGAAACAAAATACTCTACCGCGTTTTCAGGGAAGAGTTTTTTAAACTCGTTATAAAGTTGAGCTGCCAAGGTTTTGTTAGGGGCAATCACTAAGGTAGGTCTACCTACCTGAGCGATAACATTAGCCATGGTAAAGGTTTTACCTGAACCAGTAACCCCTAAAAGTACCTGATGTTTCTCCCCTCTAAGAACCCCTTCTACCAGCTCTTTTATAGCCTGTGGCTGATCTCCCTTAGGCTCTACCTCAGCTTTTAATCTAAAGTTAGCCTTTTTTCTCTCCATACCCTTCCTACCTGAGACAACCCTTTAGTTTAACAAAAAACTTCCATCACATCTTCCTTGAAAAGAAAACTCTACCAAACCTTCTCGACAGGTAGCAAAGCTAACCTCTTTTATCTGATTAACCTTATTATATATCTTTTCTATAAGACTTTTTCTTATCTCTTCTGGTAAATAGATACCACCTTTTTTCTTTTCTCCCTTTTGAAGATAAAGATCTGTTAATATTTTTGCCTTTTCAGGAAAGGCTTTTATTAACCGTTTTAACGACCGCGGGTTAGCTTTATAGGTACTTACTACCACATGCTTAACAAAGGGCAATACCTCGGTTAAAACCTCTAAAGCCTCTTCTTCGTTAATCTCAGGAATAATAGGGTCTATCCTAACGATGGTAGGGATTCCTTCTTGAGAGAGAACCTTTAAAGCTAAAAGCCTTTCTTCAAAAGAAGGAGCCCCAGGTTCAAGCCTTACCTGATAAACTTTAGTGGTGATGGTGATGGCTACAGCAACCCTTAGTTTTTTCAAAAGGTCTATATCCCTTAACACAAGGTTTGATTTGGTAATGATGAGCACCTTCAAAGGAAGTCCCTTAATTAAGTCTAAAAACATCCTGGTAGACTTGTGAATTTTTTCTAAAGGTTGATAAGGGTCTGAAGAGTTAGAGAGAGAAATAAGGCTTTCAGGGGGGAGTTTAGGTAACTCCTTTTCTATCTTTTTTAAAAACTCCTTTTTAGGGCGTGGGGAGTAAAAGTCCTTGATAAAAATGCTTGCATAACAATAAAGACACCCATGTCCACATCCAGTGTAAGGATTTAAAGAATACTTAGGAGGGCAGGTACAAAGAGGGGATTTCCACGGATCAAAGGGAGTAATATATGGCATAGCGATTTTAAATATAAACACCCTACCCTAAAATTCAACCAAGGAACTTTACCCAAATTTGCCGATAGAGATTTATAATCATCCATAATCTCCCCATTTTCCAATTGCTCTAAACGATTTATAATATCACCCATTGGGTGAAAAAATTTTCTAAATCTAAGAGGGTGCCATTATGCCGCAAAACTCTCTTAACTTCAAAATCCTAAAAACTAACGAACCTATCACCCCTTGTTCAGGACTTGCTCTTGTTGATGCCTTCCTCAAAAACTCTGGAATAAAAACCTTAATAGACCAACATATGCCTTTACCTGGTTCAAACAGAGGTTACA
>NZ_JASUTP010000025.1:0-21310 GCF_030445475.1 Thermodesulfobacterium sp.
TGTACACACACCCTTGAAAAGGGTATACCATCCCCTTAAAAAACTAACAACTTAACTTCAACCCCTGCCCCGTAGCCTATTCTCTTGTCAAAGACCTAATAACCACTTATTAATTATATAATATATAAAAATTTTTATAAAACAACCCTTTAAAAGACAAAATTTTTAAGTTCAGTTAGATTTTTCTTGTAAAAGCCTAAAATTGTAGTACCTTTTTAATTTAGATTGAAAATCAATTTTGATAAAAGGTAGGTTGAAATGACAAACGAGATAGCACAAAAATTAACCAAGGTAAGGGCTTGTTTTGAGAGATGGGGAGTTGATGGTTTTCTTTTTTCTTCTCAGGCAAACGTATTTTATCTTTCCCACTTTAGGTCAACCAATGCCTATGTTTTGATAACAGGGGATAACGTCTGTTTTCTGACAGATTCTCGTTATATTGAAAAGGCTAAAAAAGAGCTTGCCTCCTGGGAGGTAGTTGAGATTAAAGGAGATACGATAGGGTTCCTTAAGAAGTTTATTCAGAAGGCAGGGGTTAAGCGATTAGGTTTTGAAAAGGATAAGGTAAGCTGTGCTTTTAAGGAAAAGCTTAGAAGTAATAAATTCAAACTGGTGGGGGTGGTTGACCCCCTTGGTTTGATAAGAATGATTAAATCTAAAGAAGAAATCGAGGTTTTAAAAGAAGGGGTTAAAAAGACTGACAAGGTTTTTAACAAGGTTTTACAGGAGATAGAAAGATCTTTTGCAGAAGGTTATCCCATTTCAGAGCTTAAGATAAGAGGTTTTTTAGTGTCGCAGATGTTTATTGTAGGAGGAAGGGGAGAAAGTTTTCCTGCTATAGTTGCCTTTGGAAAAAATAGTTCTGTTCCTCATTGGGAGACTTCAGAAGCTCTTATCGAAAGAAATGGGGTGTTGCTTTTAGACTTTGGGATGGTGTGGAAAGGTTATGCTACTGACTTTACCCGCACGATATATCTTGGGGATCCTCCTGCTGAGTTTGTTAAACTTTACAACATCCTTAAAGATGCATGGTTTTTAGGTTTTGAAAAGGTAAAGGTTGGAGAAAAGGTTGCTGAGATAGACCGTGCCATAAGGGATTATCTTGTTCAAAAGGACCTTGCTAAGTATTTCATCCATGCTACAGGACATGGGATAGGGGTTGAGGTGCACGAAGCACCAAGGGTGATTTACACGGTAGATCCAGACTTAAGGATCGAAGAAGGCATGGTTTTTACGATTGAACCAGGGCTTTATTTTCCGGATAACTTTGGGATAAGGCTTGAAAATATGGTGTTTGTAGAGGGAGGAAGAGGCGAGATCGTTTCTGAGGTGTCTTTAGATTTAATAACTCTTTAAATGCAGGGGGAAATGGATGAAAACCATCAAGGTGGCTTTGATAGGTAATCCTAACGTAGGCAAAACAAGTATTTTAAACCATTTGGTAGGGGCAAATCTTAAGATAGGAAACTGGGCTGGGGTTACCGTTGAGAAGAAAGAGGGGAAGACCTTTTTTCAGGATTATGAGGTCTATTTCATAGACCTTCCAGGGGTTTATACTCTGGAAGAGGTGGTGTCTGAAGACGAAAAGGTAACCTTAGATTTTTTGCTTTCTGGTGACTATGACGTAATCCTTAACGTGATAGAAACCCCAAGGATAGAAAGGGACCTCTATCTTACCTGTCAGCTTTTGGACCTCGGCAAACCTATGGTGCTGGCTTTAAACATGATAGATGAGGCTCAAAAGATAGGGATTTCTATCGATGTAGAGAGGTTGGCAGAACTTTTAAAGGTTAGGGTGGTAAAAACTGTAGGTAGAACTGGAGAAGGGGTAAAAGAGATTTTGCCTGCTGTGGTTGAGGCTTATGAGAAACAGACTATACCGTTTCAGATCTCTTATCCTTCTGAGTTAGAAGAGAAGGTTAAGGCGTTTAGAGAGTCTACGGGAGAAAACTTGAGTAAATTTGAAACACTACGGTTGCTTGAAGGTGAGGTCCCTGAGTTAATCAGAATTATAAAAGAAAAACGGCTCAGTTTTACCAGAGGTGTGGTTAACGAGGTAGTTAAACGCAAACTTCTACCCAAAGAAAGTCTTACTGAAACGTTAGACAGGTTTTTATTACATCCTTTTTTTGGGTTTTTATCTTTTGTTTTTATCATGTATCTTTTTTTTAAAACCTCGTTTGATTTCTCTAAGCCTATCATAGACTGGATAGATGGTTTTTTGCAGGAGTTTTTGGCACCTCTTTGTGCTCAGGTTTTAGAAGATTTAGGTGTTTCTGAGTTTTTAAGAAGTTTTATAGCAAACGCGGTTTTTGGTGGGGTAGGGGTGGTGCTTTCCTTTTTACCTTTAATTGCGGTTATGTACTTTTTCTTAACCCTTCTTGAAACCTCAGGCTATCTCCCAAGGGTTTCTTTTTTGATGGACAGATTTACCCATAAGATAGGGTTGCATGGCCAAAGTGTAATCCCTCTTATCCTTGGACTTGGTTGTAATGTCCCTGCTATACTTGCTACAAGGACTTTTCAAGAAACTAAAGATAAACTTTTAGTCATAGCTATGGTGCCTTTTATTTCTTGCCCTGCAAGGCTGGTGGTTTTTTCTTTCTTTGCTTTTGTGTTCTTTCAAAACCCTGTAGCGGTTATCTTGGGATTGTATTTCTTAGGGATTATTTTTTCCGTGTTGACAGGGGTCCTTTTGAGAAAGACCTTATTAAAGAAGGAACTATCTCACTTTGTGATGGATCTTCCTCCTTACAGGATGCCTGCGTGGAGGACAGTCTTTAACATCACCAAGGTTTATATTAAAGATTTCCTCTATAGGGCAGGGACGGTGATCTTTGGGGTTTCAGTTTTGGTATGGTTGCTTTTAAACCTTCCGATAGGTGAGAAAAACATAGAAAATACCTATGCCGCTAAGCTTGGTAAGGCCTTGAGTTATGTTCTTTCTCCTGTCGGGCTTGGAGATTGGAGGATTAGTACCTCTCTTGTCTCAGGTTTTTTAGCAAGAGAGGCTATTTTAAGTAACTTAGGGGTTATCGTGTCTGAAGAGAAAGAAGATGGTTTAGAAAAGATAGACCCAAAGGAAAAAGCCAAAGAGGAGTTTTTTAAACTGGGAGAGGCTTTGAAACAGAGTTTTACCTCTTTGTTTAGTTTTTTCCCTGCTTCTTTTTCTGTAGAAGAGGAAGAAGGCTCTCTGAAAGAAAAAATAAAGGGACTTATGAATTTTAAACAGGCTCTGTCGTTGCTGGTCTTTGTGCTGATCTATAATTCCTGCGCCGCTACTGTTATTACGATGGCAAGAGAAGGTAATGTAAAGTTTGCGTTAGGTTTCTTGGTGTATAGTTTTGTTTTGGCCTGGGTGCTTGCTTTTCTTGCTTTCAGGTTGGTTTAAAATAATTCATCTTATGTTAAAATGCATAAGAACATTCTTGGGGAGGAAGACTTAAATGCGAGTTTTAGTGATAGGGGCTGTAGCTTGTGGGACGAGAGCTGCCTGCAGGCTTAAAAGGTTGCGTCCAGATGCAGAAATCCTGATGATAGACCAGGATCAGTACATTTCTTATGGCGGTTGCGGTATGCCCTATTATCTTACCGGAGATGTATCTCACATAGATGAATTAAGAAGAACTACCTTTCATGCTATAAGAGACGAAAGGTTTTTTAAAGAAGCTAAAGGTATAGAAGTCTTAACAAGGGTTAAGGCAGAAGAGATAGATAGGAGAAAAAAGACCGTAAAGGTTAGATGGTTAGACACAGGTAAGACCGAAGAGATAGGTTATGACAAACTGGTACTTGCTACCGGCACTAAACCAAAGGTTCCTCCTATTCCTGGGGTTGACCTTGAGGGGGTGCATACCCTTTCTAATCTCCATGATGCTATCAGGATTAAAGAAAAACTTGTTAAGGGAGAGGTTAAAAACCCTCTGGTTATAGGGGCTGGTTTTATAGGACTTGAGGTAGTAGAGGCTTTTGGGGAGTCCTGGGGGCTTCCTGTAACCCTTTTAGAATACTTTCCTCAGGTGTTGCCAAGGCTTATCGATCCTGTGCTTTCAAGGATTATAGAAAATCACTTGAGGAAAAAGGGGGTTAAGGTAGTTTTAAATGCCAGGATTAAAGAAATCGTAGGGAAAAACGGGAAGGTAGTAGGGGTCAGGACAGAAGATGGGTTTTATCCTGCAGACCTGGTTCTCTTAGCTACAGGAGTCATCCCTAACACTGACCTTGCAAAACAGGCAGGTCTTCTGGTCTCTCCTCTTACCGGTGGGATCGTGGTTAACGAAAGGATGCAAACCTCAGACCCAGATATATACGCCGGTGGAGACTGCGTAGAGGTAGTCCATTTGATCACCGGTAAAAGGATGCTCATGCCTCAAGGGTCTTTAGCTAACAAACAAGGAAGGGTTATAGGCACTAATCTTGCAGGAGGATATGCCAGGTTTAAAGGCACCATCGGTGCTTTTATTTTAAAGTGTTTTGACATGTCTATAGGTGGCTGTGGGATTAGTTTAGGGGTAGCTAAAGCAGAGGGGTTTGTAGATGCAACCTATGCCCTTAACATCCAGCACGAAAGAGCTCATTTCTTTTCTATAGGCTGTTCCTATTATAACTTAGTGTTTGATAAAAGGACAGGTAAGGTTTTGGGTTTTCAGTCTGTAGGGCCCTATACTGATGGTACTTTGGCAAGGGTGCATGCCATGTCAACCTTGTTGTTAGAAAAACCTTCGGTGGCAGATTTAGTAGAGCTTGAGTTGGCCTACTCACCACCTTTTAACACAGCTCTTGACCCGATTAACGTTGTGGGGCATGTGGCAGAAAATTTGATTTTTGAAAGGTTTAAACCGATAGAGTGGGAGGAGGTTTTAAGAAGATTAAGGGAAAGGGACCGAGATTTGTTGATAGTAGACGTAAGAACCCCAGAAGAAGCCAAAGAGATGGTACAGAGGTATCCCAACTGGATTAACCTTCCCTATCAAGGAGCAAAGGAAGCGATAAAAACCCTTCCCAAGGATAAGGACTTGGTGGTGGTTTGTAGTGTGGGAACGAGGTCTTATGAGGTGGTACGCTGGTTAAAGGCCGAAGGATATACCAGAGTGTTTATGCCTATGGGTGGGGTTGTGCTTGCTAAATCCTGGGGAGAAGATGTTAGATGAAGCTGCAGGCAGTAAGAGGTTTTAAGGACTGGTTGCCTGAAGATTTCGTAAAGTATGAATATTTGATAGAAAAAGCGCGGCTATGGTGTAAACTTTTTAATTTTAAAGAGATTAAAATCCCTATACTTGAAAAAACCGAGCTTTTTGTAAGGTCGATAGGAGAGGTTACAGATATAGTCCAAAAGGAAACCTATTCTTTTGAGGACAGAAATAAAGAGTGGCTCACTTTACGTCCTGAAGCCACAGCTGGTATCTGCCGGATGGTGATAGAGCATGGACTTTATGTAAGGCCCAAGCCTTTAAAGTTTTTTACCATAGGCCCTATGTTTAGGCATGAGCGCCCTCAAAAAGGTAGGTTGAGAGAGTTTTATCAGATAGACCTTGAGGTTTTTTCAGACCTAAATCCTTATTTAGAGGCTGAGGTTCTTGCTTTAGCCTTAAACATTTTAAAAAGTCCTTTGTCTGGGGTTTCTGAGAGGTTAAACGACCTTTATACTTTGGAGTTAAACACCCTCGGTTGTCCTGAGTGTAGACCCAAATACAGGGAGGCTTTATTATCTTTTCTAAAGCAACATAAAGAAGGACTTTGTGAAACCTGTAAGGAAAGGATAGACAGAAACCCTTTAAGGGTGCTTGATTGTAAAAATGAAGGGTGTAAGCAGGTAGTCTCTGAAAGTCCTTTGATTACAGAGTTTTTATGTGAGGATTGTCAGGCCCATTTCTTAGAACTTAGAGAAGCCTTACAGTTTTTAGGAATAGAATATGCTTTAAACCCTAGGTTAGTAAGAGGGTTAGATTATTACGTAAGGACTATCTTTGAGATTAAGGCTAAAGGTTTAGGGGCTCAGGATACGGTGTGTGCTGGCGGTAGATATGATTATCTCGTTAAAGAACTTGGTGGACCGGAGTTGCCGGCTATAGGGTTTGCTATAGGACTTGAAAGATGGGCTATTTCACTTTTCGGAGACGAAGAAAATAAGGGACTTCTTGACCCAAATACACTTACAGAAAAACTTTGTCCTGACCTTTATCTGGTATTTTTAGGTAAACCTTTGATAAAACAAGGAGTAATCCTTTCTCAGAAGCTCAGAGAAAAAGGTCTAAGATGTGAGACAACCTATGAAGAAAAGTCTTTAAAAGCGCAGCTAAAAAATGCGGATAAACTTGGGGCTAATTTTGTCCTGATTTTAGGAGAAAAAGAGTGGGCTGAGAAAAGAGCTGTTTTTAGAGATTTAAAGAAAAGTGCCCAGAAAGAGATAGGTTTTGATGGTTTAGATGACCTTGTGGCGAAAGTGGTTAAAGAGGTAAAGGGATAGTCTATGAGCTTAAAGGTTTTTCCAGAGAAAGAGGTCTTTATAGACCTTGCCAAAAAGCACAACCTTGTTCCCGTTTATACTGAAGTTGCCTGTGATTTAGACACACCTATATCTCTTTTTTATAAAATAGGAGAAGGCTCTTATTCCTTTTTGCTTGAGAGTTTAGAAGGAGGGGAAAAGTGGGCAAGGTATAGTTTTATAGGAATAGACCCTTACTTAGTGTTTAAAAGCAAAGGAAATCAGATAAACCTTTTAGAAAAACAAGGGGATAGGTTAGTTTCTAAACAAGAATTTTTTAGTGATAATCCTTTTTATGAATTAAGAAAATTTATCAAAAAGATAGATTGTGCTGTTTTAGATGGATTACCCCGGTTTTTTGGAGGGGCTGTTGGTTTTATAGGTTATGAAGTGGTCAGGCTTTTTGAAAAGATCCCTGTAGGGGAAGATGTGCTTGGTTTTTCTGACCTACATTTTATGTTTCCTGAAGTGGTTTTAATCTATGATAGGTTTAAACATACCTTGAAAATTGTATATAACGCAAATATAGACTTAAACGAGGACCCTTCTAAAATCTATCAGAAAGCTATACACAGGTTAAGTGAAATAAAACATCGCCTCTCAGGTTTTTACTCAAACGGTCAGTCTGTTGAAAAAGTTAACGTTTCTTCTCCTCAACCTGAGATCACAAAAGAAGAATTTTGTTCGATGGTAGGGAAGGCTAAAAGGTATATTTTAGAAGGAGACATCATTCAGGTGGTGCTTTCTCAACGGTTTAGGTTTAGGTCCCAAGGATCTCCTTTTCTTTTTTATCGGGCGTTAAGAAAGATAAACCCTTCTCCTTATCTTTTCTTTTTAAAGCTTGATGATGAGGTGCTTATCGGTTCTTCTCCAGAGATTTTAGTGAGGATGGAAGGTAGTTTGGTTGAAACTCGCCCGATTGCTGGGACAAGAAGAAGAGGTAAAACCGAAAAAGAAGATAAGGAGTTAGAAGAGGATTTAAAAAGAGATGAAAAGGAGCTTGCTGAACATATCATGCTGGTTGACCTTGGGAGAAACGACTTGGGTAGGGTTTGTAAGTATGGAAGTGTAGAGGTTTATGAGTTGATGGTGGTAGAGAGGTATTCTCATGTGATGCATCTTGTTTCAGGGGTTAAAGGTGAGGTTATTCCAGGGTTAGACATGTTTGACGTCTTTGCCGCTACTTTCCCTGCAGGGACGGTTTCTGGTGCTCCCAAAATACGGGCGATGGAGATTATCGCTGAAATTGAAAAGAAGGAAAGAGGTCCTTATGCAGGTGCTGTAGGATATTTTGGTTTTTCAGGTAATATGGATTTTTGTATTACTATAAGGACTATTTTCCAAAAAGGAGAGGTTTGTTATCTTCAAGCAGGGGCAGGGATAGTGGCTGATTCTGACCCTGAAAAAGAATATGAGGAAACGTTAAACAAGGCTAAAGCTATTTTTAAAGCCATAGAAATCTTGGGAGAGTTTGGTTAAAAGATGAAAAGGATAATCGTAATTGACAACTACGATTCTTTTACCTATAATCTGGTTCAACTTATCGGGATTATGCTCGAAAAACTTTGGGGAGGAGAGATAAAGGTTTTTAGAAATGATGCTATTTCTGCAGAAGAGGTACTTAAGTTAAAGCCGGATTATTTAGTGATTTCGCCAGGCCCGTGTACCCCTAAGGAGGCAGGAATTTCAGTGGAACTTATCAAAAAGGCAGCAGGTAAAGTCCCGATTTTAGGGGTTTGTTTGGGGCACCAAAGCATAGGGTATGCTTTTGGGGCAAAGATAGTTAAAGCTAAAAGGCTTATGCATGGAAAAGTTTCCCAAATTTATCATGACGGTAAAGGAGTTTTTACCGGACTTCCTAATCCTTTTCAGGCTATGCGTTATCATTCCTTAGCCATAGACCCAGGAACCTTGCCGGAGTATTTTGAGGTTACCGCTCGGGCTGAAGACGGTGAGATTATGGGAATAAGGCATAAAGAATATCCTATAGAAGGGGTACAGTTCCATCCAGAGTCTATCGGTACCTCTCTTGAGAGATGGATGAAGTATTCTCTACCCCCTAAGGATTGGGATTTTTCTAAAGAGGACCTACCAGAAGGGGTGATACTTTTAAGAAATTTCTTTACCGTTTATTGAGATTATGGAAAAGGTGGCTGAGGTTCTAAGAAATTTTTTGTGCTGGGTCTATTGTTTAGTAACCGTTCCTGTTTTCGGAAGTTTAGCTTTATTGATAAGAAAACATTTTTGGGCAAGAATCTGGTGTAAAGGGTTGTTAAAGGTATTAGGGATAGAGATCAAGGTTTATCAAGAGATAGATTTACCTAAGGGTAGTTATGTTTTTATGAGTAATCATCAAAGTCAGCTCGATAGCCCGGTTTTAGAAAAGGTACTTGAAGCCTATAACATAAGGTTTTTAGCCAAAAAAAGTGTTTTTAACATCCCTTTTTTTGGATGGGGATTAAAGGCGTTAGGATATGTGCCTGTGGAAAGAGAAGACCCTAAGGAGGGGTTTAAAAGTATCTTAGCCTGCGTAGAAAGGTTAAAAGAAGGGGTTTCTCTGGTAGTTTTTCCTGAAGGTACACGAAGTAAGGACGGAGATCTTTTGCCTTTTAAGCTTGGGGGGTTTTTAATCCCGATTAAAGCTCAGGTGAAGGTAGTGCCTGTTTCTCTGTGGGGGACAAAAGATATTTTACCTAAGGGGTCTCTTTGGTTAAAGGTAGGAAAAAGAAGGAAGGTAGGGGTTTATTTAGGAGCACCTATAGAGACTACTGGTTTGTCTTTAAGGGACAAACAGGTTTTAGCTCAACAGGTAAAAGAGTCTATTTTAAAAGGGATAGAGCACCTTAAGAAGGAGGTGTAGTAAAGATATGTCAGAAGTAATAGCAGTTTCTTTAGAAGAAGAACTCAAGGAATCTTATTTAGACTATGCGATGAGTGTTATCGTGGGGAGAGCTCTTCCTGATGTAAGGGATGGTTTAAAGCCTGTTCAAAGAAGAATTCTTTATGCTATGTATGAAACAGGAAACGACTGGAATAAGCCTTACAAAAAAAGTGCAAGAATTGTGGGAGAGGTTATCGGTAAATATCATCCTCATGGAGATATGCCTGTTTATGAGTCTATAGTAAGGATGGCTCAAGATTTTACCATGAGATATCCTCTTATAGATGGACAAGGAAACTTTGGGTCTGTCGACGGGGATGCTCCTGCCGCGATGAGATATACTGAAGTAAGGCTTGCTAAGATCGCCCATGAACTTTTAGCAGACATAGAAAAAGAAACGGTAGAGTTTGTCCCTAACTATGATAACACCTTGAAAGAACCTGTAGTTTTACCTTCCAAAATTCCTAATCTTTTGATAAACGGCTCATCAGGAATAGCGGTTGGAATGGCAACCAACATCCCACCTCATAACCTTTCCGAAGTAATCAACGGGCTAATTTTCCTTTTGAGAAATCCTGAGGCATCAGTAGAAGATTTGATGCAGTATATAAAAGGCCCAGACTTCCCTACTGGAGCCTATATCGTAGGCACTGAAGGTATAAAACAGGCTTATGCCACAGGTAGAGGAAGTATAAAACTTAAGGCTAAGCATAAGATAGAACGAGAAAAAGATAAAGTTAGGATAGTCTTTGACGAAATTCCCTATCAGGTTAGCAAAGCTAAGGTGGTAGAAAAGATAGCTCAATTGGCTAAAGATAAGAAAATCGAAGGTATCGCAGAAGTACGAGATGAGTCTGACAGAGAGGGTATAAGGATTGTGGTTGAACTTAAGAAAGAATGGGCGAACGCCCCTTATACTATCTTAAAAAAGATTTACGAGATGACTCCTCTTCAGACTTCTTTTGGTGTTATCATGTTGGCTTTGGTTAACGGAAAACCTGAGGTTCTTAATCTTAAGGATATCTTACAGAATTTCTTAAACTGGAGAAAGACGGTTGTTATAAGAAGGACGCAATATGACCTCAGGAAATCTAAGGAAAGACTTCATATTTTAGAAGGTTTTTTAAAGGCACTTTCTCATATAGACGAAATCATAGAACTTATCAAGAAATCTCAAACTCCTAAGGAAGCGAAAGAAGCCCTTATAAAGAGGTTTGATTTCAGTGAGATACAGGCTCAAGAGATTTTAAACCTTAGACTTCAAAGGTTAACAGCCTTAGAAAGAGAAAAGATACTCCTCGAATATGAAGAAATTAAAAGGGCTATAAGTTATTATGAGAAGATTTTAACCCATGAGCCCACTCTTCTTGCGGTAGTAGAAGAAGAATTGAAAGAAATAAAAGAAAAATATGGAGATGAAAGAAGAACTCAGATCATTTTTGAAGATGACTCGGATGAGGTAATTCAGGAAGAGAAGTTACCTTCGGAAGAAGTTTTGTTTTTGATAAGTGAAGAAGGGTACGTGAGGAAGCTTTCTTTAGACCTTTTTAGCCCACAAAAAAGAGGGGGGAAGGGTAGTTTGGCTTTTACTTCTGAAGAAAGGTTAAAAGTTGCCATCCAGACAGAGGCTACAGCGGTTTTGTGGATTTTTACAGAAGACGGTAAGGTATACCCACTTGACCTTAGAGAGCTTTCCTTTTCTGGAAAAACAGTTAAGGGAACTCATATCAAGAATTTGCTCCCTAACCTGGAAAGTCCTGTGTCCTTTGTACTTCCACCTGCTGAAGAAGGGTTTTTAGTCTTGGCCACAGCTAAAGGTATCGTTAAAAAACTTGAGATAGAAGAATTAAAAAACCTAAGGAAAAACGGGCTTATAGTGATAAGTCTAAAAAAAGGAGATAGACTTTGTAAAGGTGTGATTACCAACGGTAACGATCGCCTGCTTCTTTTGACCAAGAAAGGGATGAGCCTTCATTTTGAGGAAGAGGAACTTGGTGTCACCAAAAGGCAGGCTGAAGGGGTGGTAGGTATTAGGTTAGACGCCAACGATGAAGTTTTAGGATTAATAAAGACTTCTTCCCAAGGATATCTTTTTACGATCACAGAAAAAGGTTTTGGTAAAAAAACCCCCTTTTCTGATTTTAGGTTACAAGGAAGAGGAGGAAAGGGTATCATAGCTCATGGATTAAACGAAAAAACAGGATATTTAGCAGATGGGGTAGCTACTTTTGAAAAAGAAGACTTTGTGGTTTTTTCAAGTTCTGGTAAAGCAATAAGGATTTCCTCTCAAGATGTGCCTCAACAAGGGAGGGCTACTAAAGGAGTAAGGATTATAACGTTGTTGCCTGGAGAAATAGTGATGGGAATAACTCCGATAAGGATAGAAGAAAAAACTTAAGAAATTTAAACTGAATAAACACTTTTGGATTGATATTATTATGGTTTATGATATTTTTATAAAGTCGAAAAATTGTTTTAGGAGGACAATATAATGTCTAAGACTGTAAAAGTCGCAATTGCTGGGGTAGGAAACTGTGCTAGTTCTTTAGTCCAAGGGGTTTTTTATTATAAAGAGGTAGACCTTTCAAAGATTCATGGCATCATGTTTCCTAAGATAGGAGATTATAAACCTTCAGACATAGAATTTGTGGCTGCCTGGGATGTAGACGCAAGAAAGGTAGGAAAAGATTTGTCTGAGGCTATTTTTAGTCCCCCTAACTGTACTACCATTTTTTATAGAGACGTTCCCAAGCTTAACGTGAAAGTAAGGAAAGGGAAGGTTTTAGACGGTGTGGCTAACCATATGTCTAATTTTCCTGTAGATAAAAGTTTCCAAGTTTCTCCAGAAAAAGAAGACAGTTTGGAAGACATGGTAGCTGTTCTTAAGGAAACCCAGGCAGATGTGTTGATAAATTATGTGCCAGTAGGGTCTGAACAGGCAGCCAGGTTTTATGCCGAGGTTTGTTTAAAGGCAGGGGTTGCTTTTGTAAACGCCATGCCCACCTTTATAGTTTCAGACCCAGAATGGGGAGCTAGGTTTGAAAAAGAAGGTATCCCTGCGGTGGGGGACGACATAAAATCTCAACTTGGTGCAACCATTTTACATAGAACTTTGGTGCAGCTTTTTATAGACAGAGGTATACCTTTAAAAAGGACTTATCAGTTAAACTTTGGTGGAAATACCGATTTTTTAAACATGTTAGAAAGAGACCGTTTAAAAACCAAAAAGATTTCTAAGACAGAGGCTGTAACCAGCCTTCTGCCTTACGACATAGGATGGGAAAATGTGCATATAGGTCCTTCAGACTGGGTTCCCTGGTTAAAGGACAAAAAAATTGCCTATATTAGGCTTGAGGGAGAACATTTTGGAGGGGTTCCTCTTTCTGTAGAGGTTAAGTTAGAGGTAGAAGATTCTCCAAACTCTGCAGGATCTGCCTTAGATGCGATAAGATGTGCTAAGCTTGCCAAAGATAGAGGTATAGGAGGTCCTTTACTTTCCATCTCTGCTTATACGATGAAACATCCTCCTAAACAGTTCCCTGACCATATTGCTAGACAGATGGTTTTAGAATTTATCGAAGGAAAAAGAGAACGATAAAGGAGGTTTAAAATGGAACTTTCTAATAGACTAAAGAAGGTCCCTCCTTATCTTTTTGTGGAGATAGATCGCCTGAAATCAGAAAAGCTTAAAGAAGGGGCAGATGTGATAGACCTTGGTATAGGAGACCCTGACTTACCTACTCCAGCTGAAATCGTAGAGGTAGCCAAAAGAGCTTTGGAAAAACCAGAGAATCATAAATATCCCTCAAACGCAGGGGCATTTTTTTACCGTAAAGCCTGTGCAGATTACATGAAAAGACGTTTTGGGCTTGATTTTGACCCTGAAACCGAAGTAACCACCCTTATCGGGTCTAAAGAAGGTATAGCCCATTTCCCGATAGCCTTTGTAAATCCAGGTGATATAGTCCTCTGCCCAGATCCGGGGTATCCGGTTTATCACTTAGGGGCTATTTTTACCGACGGAGAACCTTTTTATCTTCCTCTTACCTGGGAAAACGATTTCTTGCCAGATTTTACCAAAGTTCCTACACAGATCTTAGAAAGAACTAAAATTTTATGGTTAAACTACCCTAACAATCCTACCGGTGCCACGGCTTCTAAGGAGTTTTTCAAAGAGGTTATAGCCCTTGCTAAAAAATACAATTTTATCGTGGCTCATGACGCCGCTTATATAGAAATGTACTATGAAGAGCCTCCTATAAGCATTTTTGAAGTTGAAGGGGCTAAAGAGATAGCTATAGAATTCCACAGTTTATCTAAGACCTTTTGTATGACAGGTTGGAGGATAGGTTTTGCGGTAGGTAATGCCACCTTGGTTTCAGCTTTAGCTAAGGTAAAAAATAACATAGATTCAGGAGCCTTTACAGCCATCCAGGAAGCAGGGGCTTATGCATTAAACAATCTTGAAAAAATAACTCCTTCTTTGATAAAAGTATTTAAGGAAAGAAGAGACTTTTTATGTGCAGAACTTGAACGCCTGGGATATCAGTTAAAAAAGCCTTCTGCTACCTTTTATCTTTGGGTAAAAGTTCCGGAAGGGATGGATTCAAGAGAGTTTTGTAAAAAAGTTTTACAGGATTTAGCAATAGTGGTAACCCCTGGTGTAGGTTTTGGTTCTGCTGGAGAAGGATATTTTAGAATAGCCCTTACAGTAGACATTCAAAGGTTAAAGGAGGCGGTAGGGCGGTTAGCTACCCTCAAGTTTTAAAAAAGGCGGTTCTTAGTTTGGGGTCAAATTTAGGTAACCGACGAGAAAATCTAAAACAAGCGATATTTTGTTTACAACAGATAGGAATAAAAATTAAGGCTATTTCAAATATTTACGAAACCTCACCATGGGGGTTTAAAACCCCCTTTTCTTTTTACAACCTGATAGCTTTAGTAGAAACCTTTTTATCCCCCTTTGCCCTTCTTTTTGAGGTCAAAAAGATCGAGGCCACTTTGGGAAAGATCCCCAAGGTCACCAAAAGAGATTACCAGGATCGTTTTATCGACATAGACCTTATCTTTTATGAAGACCTAAACTTAGAGACAAACGTTTTAACCCTTCCTCATCCTTTAGCACACTTAAGAGATTTTGTTATGGTACCAGCGGTTGAACTTATTCCAGATTGGGTTCATCCTGTGTTAAGAAAATCTTTAAAAGATATTTTTGAAGAAAAAAGAAATCTTTTTGTAAAAAACGTAAAAAAGATAGGTGTGCTACAATGAAACTTTTTTTGATATTAGTGTTAGTTTTGTTAGTATACTATCTTTATTTTAAAAAACGGAAAAAGACTGTAAGTTTAAAGGATAAAAAAAAGGTAGCAGACTTGGTTTTTGACGAAACCTGCCAAACCTACGTAAAAAAAGAAGAAGCCTTAAAGATAGAAGTTCAAGGCAAAACCTACTATTTTTGCTCTAAAGCCTGTGCAGAAAAGTTTTTAGCTAAGACCAAGAACCTTTCTTAAGCCTGAACCATCACCTCTTTTAGCCTGTCTAGCTCATCAAGGGCTTTGCCTGCTCCTAAGGCTACACAATGAAGAGGATTTTCTGCTATAGTGACGTTAAGCCCGGTTTCTTTTTGAATAAGTTTGTCTAAGTTTTTAAGCAATGCACCCCCTCCACTTAAAACAATTCCTCGGTCTACCATGTCAGCCGCTAACTCAGGAGGAGTATCTTCTAACACCTGTTTTATCACCTGGATTATCATGTCTACAGGTTCTTTGAGAGCTTCTTGTATTTCCTTAGAGGTAATCGTGATGGTCTTAGGTATCCCTGTTACCAGATCCCTTCCTTTTATTTCCATCGTAGCATAAGGTTCTTCAGGTAAAACATCTCCTACGTTGATTTTGATCTGCTCTGCTGTAGCTTCTCCTATTAAAAGGTTGTATTTCTTTTTGATATAACTTGCGATGGCCTCATCTATTTTATCCCCTGCAACTTTAAGGGAATGGCTAACTACTATTCCTCCAAGAGAGATCACAGCAACCTCGGTGGTTCCTCCTCCGATGTCTACGATCATGTTGGCCACAGGTTCAGTCACCGGAAGCCCTGCTCCTATGGCTGCTGCCATGGGTTCTTCTATCAGATAAACCTCTCTTGCCCCAGCGGTTTCTGCGCTTTCTTTTACCGCCCTTCTTTCAACCTGGGTAGTCCCAGAAGGTACACTTATGATAATCCTTGGTTTTACAAAATATCCCCTATTGTGCACTTTCTGAATAAAGTATCTGATCATTGCTTCTGTTACCTCAAAATCAGCAATAACCCCTTCCCTCAATGGTCTTATAGCCTTAATACTTCCTGGTGTTTTCCCTACCATCTTTTTTGCTTCTTCTCCTACAGCTATTACTTTTTTAAACCTTCCATCCTCTTTAACCGCTACTACAGAGGGTTCACTAAGAATGATCCCTCTACCTTTTAGGTAGATAAGGGTATTCGCAGTTCCTAA
Organism: Thermodesulfobacterium sp.; assembly: GCF_030445475.1. Lineage (NCBI taxonomy): Bacteria > Pseudomonadati > Thermodesulfobacteriota > Thermodesulfobacteria > Thermodesulfobacteriales > Thermodesulfobacteriaceae > Thermodesulfobacterium > Thermodesulfobacterium sp. Next base: position 15,856 of record NZ_JASUTP010000025.1, read on the forward strand.
ATCTATAGCCATATCTTTCGAAAACCAGCTAAAAATTTTTGCTAACATCTTTTTAACCTCTTAAAATTTAGTTTGTATAAATTTTAAAACTTTTTTTTAATTTTAAAAGTTTGTGGTAAGTTTTAAAAATAACCTTAAATAGGAAAAGTGAAAATGGCTGACTATCCCTATCAAATACTTATAAACATTAAAAAGCCTTCTCGGTACTTAGGAGAAGAACCTTTTTTTAAGAAAAAAGACTGGGAAAAGACAGACCTAAAGATTTGCTTTTGCTATCCAGACCTCTATGAAATAGGTCGGTCCCATTTAGGAATTAACATTTTAGCTTATCTGGTCAACCAGAAAGAAGAATATTTAGCAGATTTAGCTTTTGCTGTAGGCCCTGACTTGGAAAATGCATTAAAAACTAAAGGTTATCCTCTATTAAGTTGGAACTACCGAAAACCTCTCAGAGATTTTGACGTCATAGGAATAAGCTATGCTTATGAGCTTTCAGCTACCGGAATCTTACAGATATTAGACCTTGCTGGAATTCCTTTAAGGGCTCACCACAGAGAAAGAGATGCTCCCCTAGTTTTAGGGGGAGGTCCAAGTTGTGGGAATCCAGAGCCTGTAGCAGAGTTTTTTGATGCTTTTATCATAGGAGACGCAGAAGAGGCTATTTTTGAGGTGTTTGAGGTTTATAAAAACTGGAAAAATAGTGGAAAACCTCGTACCACCCTCTGGGAAGAATTAACCAAAATAGAGGGAGTTTATGTTCCTCTGATAAGAAACCAGGTGAAAAGAAGGATTTTAAAGGATTTAAACTTAGAAACCTTAAGTTGGGAGTTTGGTATCCCTGTAATCGAGCTTTCTCACGACCGAATCCCGATGGAAATTTCAAGAGGTTGTACCAGGGGATGTCGTTTTTGCGAGGCAAGTTTTTATTATCGCCCTGTAAGAGAAAAAGACCCGTTTTATGTGATAAACCAGATAAAGAAAAATTTTCTAACTACCGGGATTACAGAAGCCTCTTTGATGAGTCTTTCTGTTGGGGATTATACCGCACTAAAAACGTTGGTAAAAAAACTAAAAGAAGAGTTTTATCTAAACGCACCTTGTAGAAAGTATTCATTTTCTCTTCCTTCTTTAAGGGTAGGTAGTATCGATGACGAACTGTTAGAGTTTATAAAACTTGGAAGAAAAACCGGCCTTACTTTTGCCCCAGAAGCAGGAACAGAAAGGCTGAGAAAGGTTATAAATAAAGATATAGATATTGCTCAGCTTATAGAAGACATAAGACTTGCCAAAAAACATGGGTGGACCAAGGTAAAACTTTATTTTATGATCGGCCTTCCTACAGAAAAAGAAGAAGATTTAGAAGGCATCTATCAGCTTTTTCGAACCCTTAGAAAAGAAGTCCCCCAAGTTAGTATAACTGTCTCAGTTTCAACGTTTATTCCTAAACCCCATACTCCATTTCAATGGGAAAGACAGATTTCCTTAGAAGAAACCTATGAGAAAATTAAATTTTTAAAAAGAAGGTTAGGGAAGAACCTTCGGTACCATCACCCTGAGCAAAGTTTTCTCGAGGGAGTGATTGCCAGAGGAGATAGAACCATAGGTTTGGTGATAGAAAGAGCCTATCAGAAAGGGGCAAGGTTTGATAGCTGGAAAGACTTTTTTAACTTAAGTCTTTGGATTGAGGCTGCTAAAGAGGTTGGGGTTGACCTAAACACCTACCTAAGAGAAAGGTCTTTAGAAGAAAATCTTCCTTGGGAACATATAGACCTGAGAGTTTCTAAGGAGTTTTTAATAAAAGAAAGAGCTAAGGCTTACCAAGGTGAAATTACTAAAGATTGTAGGTTTGATCGATGCAGTAAATGCGGGGTTTGCAATGAAGAGATTAAAAACTTATTGAGCAAAAAAGAGCTCGAAGAAGTAAAGTTAGATATACAGAATAAACCTTTATTTCCTTTTAAAGGGGTTAAAGAATATTGGTATGAGATTTATTATACCAAAAAAGATAAAGCGGTTTTTCTTTCCCAGCTTGAGGTGATAAGACTCTTTGTGTTAGTCTTAAACAAACTTGGATTCCCCTTGGTTTATACTTCAGGGTTTCACCCTCATCCCAAAATAGTCGTGGATGATGCCCTCCCTATCGGTGTTTTTTCAGAGAGGGAAACCATAGGGTTGGCTATGTATGAGTCAGGCCTTTCTACAAAATTGCAAGGATTAGAGTTTTACCCAGGTCTCCGTATCGTTAAAGTAGTAGAAAGACAAGAAAAACCAAGTTTAAAAAGAGAGAAAAAAGTCTACAAAATCGAACCTTTAACAGAAAAAGAACTCTGGTTAAATAGGTTTGCTACTCTTAACTTTCCAGAAGGCACAGAGATGGAAATAAAAAAACAAGAAGTTTGGGTTAGAGTTTATATCCCTAACTTTTCTTTGTTAAAATTTTTAAAACAAACTTTCGAACTTGACAACCCACTTTCGTTGTTTAAAATTGTTAAATATTAATAATAAAAATAAAAATTAAGTACTTATACGATGCAAGATACGTTGCCTTGTCAAAAGAACAAGATCCTTTTAGTAGATGATGATAGGATTATATTAAAGGCTGTCTCCAAGCTTATTTCTCAAAGGCTTTCTTTACCGGTAATTACTGCAGAAAACCTATCAGAGACCCAAAAATGCTTGAAAAAGGAAAGGCAAAACATCGGGCTTGCGGTGTGTGATTATCATCTTCCAGATGCAGAAAAAGGTGAGGCTATCGATTTTTTGCTGTCTCATAACGTCCCTACGATAGTTTTAACCGCTTCATATGACGAAAACTTAAGAGAATCTATTTTGGATAAAGGGGTAGTAGACTATTTAGTAAAAGGAACCCCAAATATTGTCGAGAATCTAATTCTTAGTATAAAAAGGACCCTTAAAAATTCTCAGACTAAAGTTTTAGTGGTAGAAGATATGCCTGTTGATAGAAAGATTATTGCAAACATTTTAAAAAATATGCTTTTTCAGGTTGTAGAAGCCTCAAGCCTTAGGGAAGCTCAAAAAATACTTAAGGAAGACCCTCAAATTAAACTACTGATACTTGATTATTATTTTCCAGAAGAAGATACCTTGGAGTTTCTTTACGAGATTAGGAGGGGTTATTCTAAAAGTGCGTTAGGGATTATAGTCGTTTCAGGCATAGTAAAAACCAAAATGATACCTGTTTTACTAAAGGCAGGGGCCAATGATTTTTTGAGAAAACCTTTTAGTCAAGAAGAATTTATGGTAAGAGTGCACAACACCTTGGACCTCATAGAGTTAATACAAGAACTTGAGTTTTTAGCCTATCATGACCCACTTACAGGGCTTTATAACAGACGATATTTTATGGAAGAAGCCCCTAAATTTCTAAGTATAGCCAAAAGAAGAAATTTGAACCTGGCTTGTTTGGTGATAGATATAGATAATTTTAAACAAATCAACGATACTTACGGTCATGAAGTAGGAGATTTAGTATTAAAAGATTTGGCTGAAAAACTAAAAGAAACCTTTAAAAGAGAAGAAGACATAGTAGCCAGGTTTGGCGGGGAAGAATTCGTAGTCTTGATCCTTTATTCAGACAAAAGAGCATTTATAGAATTTATAGAGTATTTTAGGAGAAAAGTTGCCTTAACTCCTTTAAATCTACAGGGTCAAAATATCAGTTATACTATCTCTATCGGAGGAGCACTTGAGCTTAAAAACAGTTTAAGAGAGATGCTTTTCATCGCAGACAATAATCTTTATAAAGCTAAAAAACAAGGTAAAAATTGTGTAGTCGTCTAATCTTGATTCCATGTAATTTAAAAATATAATTTTTTTGAATAAGGGGTTGACAACCCAAAAATTTAGGGTATTCTTCTTATCAAGTTTAAGGTTGTTCTTTGTTAAAAGAGGTAAGAAAAAATTAGAAATAAAATTTAAAAAGCCTCTTGACAATTTACAGGGCTGTGTTAAATTTAATTTTCGCGCTAAGTTGTTCTTTGTTAAGAAGTTAAGGGTAGGAGTTGTTTTTAGGAGGGTGCTTAAGCCTCTTGACAAAAAGACAGGTTGTGTTATATTAAATTTTGTCCTTTGAAAATTTTTTTCAAAGGCTCTTGACAAATTTAAAAGTTGTTTTAATTTTTTATTAGAAGTGTTCTTTGAAAATTGAATAGCGTTCGCAAGGGCTCCGCAATTCCTTTTTAAATTAGATTGAAGATTGCGGCCGGCCTGTTTATAGGCAGGTGGCCAGGACAAATTTTCCCTGAGGGTTTGATCCTGGCTCAGGGCGAACGCTAGCGGCGCGCCTAACCCATGCAAGTCGAGCGGGAAAGGGCTTCGGCCCTAGTACCGCGGCAGACGAGTGAGTAACACGTGAGTAACCTGTCCCCGGGTCTGGGATAACTACCCGAAAGGGTAGCTAATACCGGATAAAGTCACCGGACGCAAGTTCGGTGATGAAAGGGGGCCTCTGCATAGCAAGCTCCTGCCTGGGGAGGGGCTCGCGGCCCATCAGCTAGTTGGTGGGGTAATGGCCCACCAAGGCGACGACGGGTAGCCGGCCTGAGAGGGTGGTCGGCCACGCGGGCACTGAGACACGGGCCCGACTCCTACGGGAGGCAGCAGGGGGGAATCTTGGGCAATGGGCGAAAGCCTGACCCAGCGACGCCGCGTGGGGGAAGAAGGCCTTCGGGTCGTAAACCCCTGTTCTGGAGGAAGAACCCAGGATAGGTGAATAACCTATCCTGGCTGACGGTACTCCAGGAGAAAGCCACGGCTAACTGCGTGCCAGCAGCCGCGGTAATACGCAGGTGGCGAGCGTTGCCCGGAATTACTGGGCGTAAAGGGTGCGTAGGCGGCCGGACAAGTCATAGGTTAAAGCCCGGAGCTCAACTCCGGAAAGGCCTATGATACTGTCTGGCTTGAGGGCCGGAGAGGCTGGCGGAATTCCCGGTGTAGGGGTGAAATCCGTAGATATCGGGAGGAACACCGGTGGGGAAGCCGGCCAGCTGGACGGTTCCTGACGCTGAGGCACGAAAGCGTGGGGAGCAAACCGGATTAGATACCCGGGTAGTCCACGCCGTAAACGATGGGCGCTAGGTGTGGGGGTGAAAGCCTCTGTGCCGTAGCTAACGCGTTAAGCGCCCCGCCTGGGGAGTACGGCCGCAAGGCTGAAACTCAAAGGAATTGACGGGGGCCCGCACAAGCGGTGGAGCACGTGGTTTAATTCGATGCAAAGCGAAGAACCTTACCTGGGCTTGACATGCTAGGGTTGTACCCTGGTGGAAACACCGGGGGAGCGTAGGGGTTATCTCTACGCGCTCTAGCACAGGTGCTGCATGGCTGTCGTCAGCTCGTGTCGTGAGATGTTGGGTTAAGTCCCGCAACGAGCGCAACCCCTGCCCTTAGTTGCCATCGGTTCGGCCGGGCACTCTAAGGGGACTGCCGGGGATAACCC
>NZ_JASUTP010000026.1:0-20911 GCF_030445475.1 Thermodesulfobacterium sp.
TTAAAAATTTTTATTATGCCTCTAAAATATTTTATTAAAAGACACAATTTATATTCTACTCCCTAAATACATAGTAAGTTAAAAAATAAATTTAAAAAAAAGGGTTATTTTATGTTTCTTACGGTAAAGGTGTTATCTTTTATAATTTTAGTTATCTTTTCGGTTAATCTCTTTTTGGTTATTTATAATTTTATCAGGAGGTTTTTAACCCAGATAAAATATCAAAGATTAGACCGTGCTCGCAACTATTTTACTCGGATTTTAGAGGAGATATTTCGTGCCCCTTCAGTAGATTTGTCTAAACTTAAACCAAAGCTAAAAGTTTCTTCTTCATTGGAGAGACAGGCCCTTTTAGAGACGCTTCTAAATTATTCTTCAAGGCAACCTGAAAAGAGTTTTATCTTTGCTCAGGAGCTTGGTTACATAGAGGAATATGAGAAAAAGCTTAATTCTTCTAAACCCTATGAAAGAGGAGAAGCCTTCAGAACATTGGCTATTTTAGGTTCTAAAAGAAGTTTAGAAAGGATGTTAGAGGCCTTGCAAAGGGAAAATCACCCAGAGATAGCTTTTGTAGGGTTTTTGAGTTGCCTTAAACTTATTGATAAAGCTTATTTTAAAACGTTTTTCAACCTTCTTTATGAAAAGCAAAAACAAAGGGTTTTGAACCTTAGATCGGTTAGTCTGATAATCAACGATTTTATAGATAGATTTAAGGAACAGGCAAGTTTTGCCATCTATGATTTCCTAAAAGAACAACCTCCCTCTAATTCCTTTAGGATAGCTCTTTTGGAAGGATTTTACTATTCTAAACATTTAGATGAAACCTTGCTCAGGATAGTAAAAGAGCATCTTAATTTTGAGCATCCAGAAATTTTGGCTAAAGCCTTGAAAGTGTTAAGCAAAGCCGTTGAGTTTGATAAAGAAGTTGGTTCAGAGGAAATTTTGCCTTTTTTGAGGCATCCATCCTGGTTTGTTAGGCTTTCAGCTTTAAAGGTTTTAGAAAAGAAGATAACCCCTGAGATGGTAGAACATGTGGCCCCACTGTTAGAAGATAAAAATGCCTTAGTAAGAAGAGAGGCAGCCAAGGCGTTATTTAAGCTTCCTATAGAAGAACTAATCATCAGATTGCCTTCTTTGCTTGAGATTAAAGACCCATATGGTAGGGATAGCTTGGTAGAAGAAATGGTAATGAGTGGGGTTTGGGAAAGATTAAAAGATGGTGGGATTAAAGGTCCTTTAAAGAGTTATGTCGAGAATATAATGTCTTTTTTGCAGTTAAACTATAAAATGGCATAAGAGAGGGAAGATGGAAATTTTAAAAGATTTCTTAATTGGTTTTAATTATTTTATTGGTTTTTATTATGCTACTTTAAACACCTTTTATACTATACTTTTGTTACTTTCTTTTTTGGCTATAGTTGAATACTTGAAATACCTCAGGTTTTATAACTTCCAGGAATTAAAGCTTTATCCACAGCTTCCTCCTGTCAGTGTTATCATACCGGTTTATAATGAAGAAGAGGTAATTCTAAGGACAATACACTCAGCCTTAAGCCTTGATTATCCTTATTTTGAAATAATAGTGGTTAACGACGGTTCCATCGATGAAACCTGGAAGATTCTGACTGAAAGATTTCAGTTGAAAAAACTACCATTTTTTATCTATCGTAAAACTCTTCAAACAGCCGAGGTAAGGGGAATTTATCGCTCTTTGCTGTATCCGAACCTTTTGGTGGTAGATAAAGAAAGAGGAGGTAAGTTTGATGCGCTTAACTGTGGGTTAAACTTTGCTCAATATCCTTATGTTTGTACCGTAGATGCAGATACTGTACTTGAAGTAGATTCTCTTTTAAGGTTAGGTAGAAAGATTTTAGAAAGTGAGGTTCCTGTTTTAGCCTTGGGAGGGGTAGTTAGGGTTTTAAACGGGGTAAAATTAGAAGAAAGCAAAGTTGCTTCGATAGAACTTCCTAAAAAAGCCTTGCCTATTTTTCAAATAGTTGAATACATTCGTGGATTTCTTTTCGGAAGATTGGGCTGGGAAAGATTAAAAAGTACCTTGATTCTTTCAGGTGCTTTTAGCCTTTTTAACAGGGAGGCCTTGCTTCAAGTAGGTGGTTTTAACAACCTTACGGTTACAGAGGATTTTGAAATAGTCTTAAGGTTGCATAAACATTTTAGAGAAAAGAAGGAAGACTATTACATAGGGTTTCTTCCTGACCCTGTTTGCTGGACTGAGGTCCCTGAAACCTTGGGAGAGCTTTCCAAACAAAGAAGGAGATGGCATTTAGGATTATTACAGACTTTATGGTTTTATAAAGGAATGTTTTTTAATCCCAAATACGGAAGGATAGGATGTTTGGTTATGCCTTTTTACCTTTTTGAAGCAGTTGGGGCAGTGGTAGAAACCTTAGGCTATCCTATAGTTTTTTTGTGTTATTTTTTTGGAATATTAAGCTTTGAGTTTTTGGTTTTATTTTTAACCTTAGCGATAGGTTATGGTATTTTTCTTTCAGTAGGAGGTATTTTTTTGGAAGAGATGAGTTTTAAAAGGTATCCTCGATGGTCTCAAGTTCTTAGGCTTCTGCTATATGGAATAGCAGAAAACTTAGGTTATAGACAAATCACCAGCTTTTTCAGGTTTTAGGCTACCCTCCAATTTTGGTTGGGCTATAAGAAATGGGAGGTAGTCAAAAAAGCCAAGGTGTTATAACTAAATGGTGTTGAATAAATTTTTGTTTTTAGGACAAGAGGCTTTAAATAGAGGGGATTATCAAGAAGCTTTAAACTTATTTAAAGAGGCTATAAATCAAGGATTTAAAAAAGAGGGATGGTTAGGTGTGGCTGAGGCTTACTATCATCTCAATGATTTCTCCTCTGCCCTTTGGGCTTATCATAAATTACTTGAAATAGACCCACAAAATGAAAAGGCTCAAAAAAAGATAGAAGAAATAGGAGAGCTATTAAAAGACGTGCAAATTAAACGTTCCCATCAAGAAATTAGATTTAAGGCTGAAGGAGACTATGTTTACATTAAAAAACAAAAACATTGGGAAAAATTCTGGATAAAAGGGGTTAACCTCGGGCTTGCTCTTCCAGGTTATTTCCCTGGAGAGTATCCGATAAAAATGAAAACTTATTTGGAATGGTTTCAATTAATCCATGAAATGGGGATAAACACCATTCGAGTATACGCTCTTCAATCTCCAGGGTTTTATCAGGCACTATATGAATTTAACCAAAAAGAGCCTAAGCTTTTTTTGCTGCAGGGAATTTGGTATGAACCTGAGAGGGCAGAGGTACTCGATGATCCAGAGTTTTTAAATAGGTTGAAAACCCATATAAAGGATGTGGTGGACGCTGTTCATGGAAATGCCAGCCTCCCTGAAAGACCTGGGTTCCCTTCGGGAAAATATCTGTGGGATATATCCCCTTTCTTGTTAGGATATCTTTTTGGAAGAGAACCTGAAGCCTGTTTGGTTAAAGGATATAACGAACGTCATGAGAGAAAAGATAAAAATTTCTACGGAAAGTATCTTTACATAGAAAAAGGGAATCCCTTTGAGGTGTGGAATACTCAGATTTTAGACTATCTTTTAAACTATTCTTATGAGACCTATGGGCATTTACCGTTGGTTTCTGTGGTAAACTGGATACCCCTTGACCCTATAGAACATCCTACGGAAAGCAACATAGAAGATGAAGAGTCTTTCTTTATCGGAGTAAAACCTAACTTAAAAAAATGTAACGAGAACGAAGACATGGAAGTTTTTGATACCTATAAAATAAAAAGCTCTTTTAACTGTTTTTTTTCTTCATATCACGTTTATCCCTACTATCCAGATTTTATGAACTATGAGTTTTTAACAGAAAAAAGACCTTATTTGGCTTACTTAAAGCGTCTCAAAGAACATCATAAAGGGCAAGCCTTGTTAATCGCAGAGTTTGGTATACCTACAAGTAGAGCTTCTGCTCACTGGCAAGTCCATGGTTGGACTCATGGTGGAAAAAATGAGGTTGAACAAGGAAGAATCTTGGTAGAGATGATCAAAGACATTGAAAAGGCAAACTGTACAGGATATGTGATTTTTAGCTGGGCTGACGAATGGTTTAAAGTAAACTGGCTTTTTATGAAGTACTATTTACCAAGAGAGAGAAAGTCTCTATGGTTTAATCTGCAGGACCCAGAGGAAAACTACGGACTTTTAGAAGTATATCCTGGATATCCTAAAAAGATAGTTTCTTTATCTGGTGAACTTAAAGAATGGGAAGAAGCTTTCATAGCTTACAAAAACTTTAACCCTCTAAACAAAGAAGGAGAGATAAAATCGATAAGACTTACTAATGATGAGGGTTTTTTGTACATCCTGGTAGAGGTCTCAACAAAGATAAATTTAAAAGAGACTCAATTTTTTGTCGGGATAGATACTGGACATAAAGAATATGGTGAATTTTCTTTCCCTGCTGGTATCAACCTTGTTTCTCCTGTAGGGCTAAAATTTTTGTTGCATATTACCGGAAAAGAAAGTTCCAGATTACTTGTGGCTTCGTCTTATAATAAAATGCTTTCCCATGACAAATTTTTTTCTCCTAAAAAAGAGGTTTTTCCGCAAAAAAGCCTTGCAGGAAAATGGAACTTGATATTATGTAAGACCAACATGAGAAGGGTTACCAAAGATTTTAAAAAACTTTTTGGTCCAAAATTTTATAACTTAAGTAGCCTAAGGTTTGGTAGCCTTAAGCCAGAAAATCCAGATTTTGATAGTTTAGCAGATTTTTACATAAAAGATAACTTGATAGAGATCAGGCTACCTTGGGAGCTTTTAAATTTTTCAGACCCAAGCTCAAGAAAAATGTTTTGGAAGGAAAAAGATATCCTTTGGAAGGAGTCTGACGGTATCCGGGTGGTGGTGATAAGTTACAAGCCTGCCCCATTAAACCCTCCCAGAGCTTTAAAAGTACTTGATTTTAGGCCTAATCCTTTAGAAAAAGACAAAATTAATACTTATGTTTGGGAAAAATGGAACGTTCCCTCTTTTCATACCCGTTTAAAAAAGAGTTATTTTATTTTACAAAGGTACTTAAAAAATGAGAAAAATTAGCAGAAGAGAGACGTTAAAGTTACTAGTTTTGTCAAGCCTTGGAAGTTTGACTCCTAACTCTTTGGTTTTTTCCTCTGAGGAAAAAAAGGCCTCTCAAGAGGAAAGTTTTCCGGTTTTACTTTATCATGAGATAGCCTATGAACCTCTTACACCTTATACCGTTACCCCTGAGGAGTTTTTTTCTCAGATGGAATTTCTCTACTCATCAGGGTTTGAGACCCTCTTGCCACAGGAATTAGACCAAAGTTTGGCAAAAAAAAGAAAAAAGATTATGCTTACCTTTGACGACGGGAGTTATACCTTTTTGGAATATGCCTATCCTCTTTTAAGAGAGTACAGGTTTAAGGTGGTGATGAATGTTATAGGTAGTAAAGTTGGTAAAGGCTGGTTCATAAGCTGGGATGAATATAGAGAAATTCTCGATGAAGGCTTACTTGAGATAGGATGCCATAGCTATGATTTTCACTTTCCTAACTGGAGTAAAAAGTTGAGCTTGAAAAAGTTTGAGGAGGATCTTTTAAGGTTTAAAGAAGAGGCTTTTAAACACCTAAAAATCGAGGTTACTACCTTTTCGTCTCCTTTGGGAGAAAGGTTAACTTCTGAGCATGTTAAAGTTTTAAAAAAGCTTGGGTTTAAATATATCTTTATGTCTGAAGAAGAAACTATAGAGAAAACTTATTATAACCCTGCCTTAAATTCTCAGTTTATCCCAAGGTTTAATTTGAACCATTATTTTAGTTTAGAAGACTTTAAAAACTTGGTTATGAAAGGAGGAGAGAACCTATGAAAAAATTGGGGGTTGTGATTTTATTTTTGATTTTATTGTTTTTAGGACAAAGTTATGGATTAGCAGAAACTATGGTTTTAACCTCTCAAAATACACACAAGGAACAGTCCTTTCAGCATAAAAAAGCAGGAGATGAGCTGTTTAAGAAAGGAGAGATCAAAAAAGCTGCTATAGAATATATAGAAGCTCTTCGGTTGTATAAAGAGTATGAGATAGAAGAGCTTATTACCATGGCTACCAGAATTTCTTGGGGAGGAAAACTAAAGGAATCAGAAGAGATTTTAAGAGAGGTTTTGAAAAAAGCCCCTCAAAATCGCAGGGCAATCCTACAGCTGGCAAGGGTGCTTTCTTGGCAAGGAAGACAGATAGAAGCTTTAAGTATGGTTGACGCTTTGCTTAAAAAAGCCCCTGCTGATGAAGAAGCTTTGTTGGTTAAGGCTAATGCTTTGAGGTTTTTGGGAAGGCCTGATAAGGCTTTAGATTTGTACGATCAAATCCTTGCCAAAAGGGATGATTTTGACGCCAGGTTAGGTAAGGCTTATGCTTATGGTAGTTTAAGGATACCTTCTAAATTAGAAGAAAATTTTAAACTCTTAAAGCCAGGGCATCCTTATCAGGAAAAAGACGTAAAAGACCTTGAGTTGTATAAAAAATCTATCTTTAATCCTGCTGTATTAACAGGATTTTCTTATTTCCATGATACCGACGAAAATGAAGTCTATACCTATCGGTTAGGGTTTGAAACCTATTTGAAAGACTTTAGGGTGGTTGGCAATTATTTTTATAGGGAGGGCTCAGATAATCTGCGAACCTCTTACTCTGATGAATTTATCTTTGAAGTAGGTAAGAGGTTAACCCATCCTCTATGGGGTTCTGTTTCCTTAGGTTTTTCTCAAGGAGGAAAAGATAAGACCTTTGTGATAGGAGGGGTTGGTTTAAATCTGTTGGCTGGGAGAGGTAGTGTGGGTTTAAATGTTAATAAAAGTGTCTTGACAGATACCGCAGAGCTTATGGAAGACGTAATAAGGGTTTTATCGATAAATTATTTTATTAATCAGTCGGTTACAGACCGTATTTCTTTGTATGCTAATTATAATCATCGTTGGTATTCAGATGATAACCAAGCAGACTCTGTCCAAGGTTCTGTTCGTTATAAGATTAACTTTGGTAATCCTACAGTAAGCCTTGGATATAGGGTGGTTTATTTAGACTTTAAGAAACAGAAGAGACACGGATATTTTGACCCTGATGATTTTTGGTCAAATCAGTTGTTTTTAACCATTTATTACGAAAACCCCAAGGTTTACGTTTATTTGGAACCTTTCATCGGTCATCAAACCTTTAGACGTTATGGACTTTGGTCCTATGATAGGGCCTATGGAGGTACAGGCACTTTAGGGATTAAACTTAACGAAAACCTGAACTTTGAAATGTCGATAGAAGGTGGAAACTACGCAGCAGGAACGACCTCTGGATAGAAATATTATCAAACAGGATTTTTGTTAAAATATGTTTTTTAGGTAAAAAAAGAAACATAATATTATGTACATAGCAAGAAGACCGGTTCCAGGAGGTTATGAATACAGCCTTAAAGAATCCTACTATGAGGCACCTTACTGGAAAAGCAGACTTGTATTAAACTTAGGGACCAATCCAGAGAAATATATCACCTATTATAGTGACGTAGCCTTTTCTATAGAATTAGAGGAGGTTTTAGAATCCTTAGGATATCCTACCGATCAGCATGAATTAGAAAAACTATTTTTCAGATTTTTAAATCCCGAAGCCCAAAGAATCATCCTTCAGTTTGAAAAACCTAAAACAAGAAAACAATCTAAAAAATCGCTTAATTTAGAGGTATTACATCCCTTTGATATAAAAAGGTATTTGGTTTTGAAGCTTGGGGTCCTTGAACCAGACAAGTTTCTTTTTCATCCTTTTCCTTTTTTAAAAAACCTTATGGAAAAATCAAGAGACGAGCTTGAAAACTTTTTCTGGGATATGGAAGATGAGCTACCTTATAGGGAAAAAATAAAGTATGTAAGGGCAATTTTTGGGGTGTTAAGACTACCTTATAAGATGAAAGAAGAAGAGGTAGATGTTTTGTTTTTAAAAAATTTTTGCCAAGTTTTAGAGGATGAAAGTTTTTGTATGGGATTAAACAAAGAAGAGCTTTTAAAAAATTATTTTTGTAGATACCTCTGGTTATATTTTGATGAGGGTTTTAAAAAGCATAAGGGGTATCCGAGAGAGCCTATGATTTTTGTTTCGATTGAAAAGATTTATCAAGAAGCCTCTTATTATCTTGAGGTACCTATAGAAGAAATAAAAAGAGCTAACAGAAAAGAGATATTAGGCCTTTTTAGAAAAAGGGCTAAAGTATTACACCCAGACCATGGAGGGTCTAAAGAAGGTTTTATAAGACTTAGAAGGGTGGTGGAAGAACTTCTTAAGCTAAAGGGAGATTAAAAAACTTCGTCTATAAGTTTAAGGCCTATTTCTTTCCAGTCTTCTCTTCCGTAGATCACGATTTTTGACTCTAAACTTCCGTCTACAAAGGAAAGGTCTTTCTGGGTTTCTTTGACTTTTTCTTGAGGTAATCCGGTTATTAGAAAAGCTCTGCCCTCTTCTCCTCCTATCTGTTTAACCCTATGGATAATCTCAAACCCTTTAAGTTTGCAGATGTTAGACCTGTCTTCTGTGGTAATCGAGATACCTATTAACTGATAACCGTTTATGATAAAAAGATCCAGTTCAAAAGGTTTTGAATCTTTTTGAGCCTTAAGAGAAAGCCCAAATTGCATTTTTTCTTTAAGCCCAAGGTCTTCAAGTTTTTCTTTTAATTCTCCATATACATACCATTCAAGCCAAAGACCGTCTAAAAATTCTATAGAATCCTTGACCCTTTGTTTAAGGGCTTCTTTACCAAGGTTTTCAGGTGGAATCCAGAGGCTTCTTCCTTCAGTAAGCTTCTTGTCTTCTGGTAAACTTTCCAATATTTCCCAGACAAAATCCGGGGTAGATGTTTCTAAGGTTTCTATAAAACTTCTGATTTCAGGTTTTTTAAGATGCTCTTTAAACCTTTTTGCTGTTTTAAAAAGGTCTTTATCGTTTTTAAAAATTCTTCTAAAAGGATTTTCAAGCCAGGACAAAAACTCTTCTATCCTGTTTTCTTCTATAACTACTTTTTTAATGGTTTGTAAAGTTTCTTTAAACTTAAAATCTTCCCAGCTATCTGCTTTTAATTTTTCATAAAGAGACAACTTAAGTAAAGTTTTAATGTCAAGAAAAAGATAATTTCTCAAGTCTCCTAATACCGGAAAGATGTCTCCGCTGTCATACACAATTTTAAACCTTCTTGTGTCTAAGTAAGAAGCTGAAAAACGGGTCTGATAAAAATTCTTTAAAAAGTTATAGACCCCAACTACCATGGGTTTGGTCCCAGGTTTATAGTTTAGATGGACTTCATCAAATTGTTCCCATATACCTACCGTATCAAGGTCTTCAAGAATCTGCTGAACATTACCTATGTCCTTTAGCGGAACTAAAAATACCTGGTCGGGGTGTAGATGAAGAAGATTTTTTACCCTTTCAGCATAAATTTGGGTACCTTTTTGTACTTGGTTATCTTCAGAAAAAATAAAAACGAAATTTCTATAGTTATGAAATGTCTTAAAATAAAGAGGAATTACATAGTTTGCCAGAGGGTTGGTGCCTATCAATAAAACTAATGCTTTTCTATCTGAGGTTAATCCTTTTTTAACCAAACAAACTCCTTTTTAGTTTAATTTAGAGTAATTTATAAAAATTATATCGTAATTGTCTAAAGGTTCAACTAAAAGAATGCTTATTTGTAACGTTTGACTTGTAAAGCGCAATCTTTAAAAGAGTTTAATATATTTTTTCAAGATTCCTTGGTTTTTAACTTTTTAGATGCTATATTTTATATGTAGTTCTAATAATGTAGTTCTAATAAGGGGCAAGAGTTTGCGATTTGGTTTTAGTTTTGACTTACATCGTTTGGTTGAAGGAAGGCCATTAAGGTTGTGCGGGGTTGAAATTCCTTTTGAAAAGGGACTTTTAGGACATTCGGACGGCGATGTAGGGCTTCACGCACTTATAGATGCTATGCTTTCTGCTGCAGGTTTGCCTGATATAGGTACTCTTTTTCCTGATAAAGACCCAAAGTATAAGGATATAGATAGTACTGAGCTTTTAAAACAAGCACTTTCAAAAGTAAAAGAAAAAGGGTACACCATCCACCAGATAGACCTTACCTTTGTTTGTGACCAGCCTAAATTAAGTCCCTACTACGAGTTGATGAAAACTCGTATAGCAGAGCTTACAGGGCTCTCTCCTTTAGATATAGGAATAAAAGCTAGAAGTGCTGAAGGATTGCTTTTAGAAGGTAACAAGGAAGTTATTGCTTGTTTTGGTTTGGTAGTGTTAAAAGACAATTGTTAGATTCTTTTGTTTTAGATCAGACTTGTTTTTTTCTTCTTATGTGGTATTGTTAAAAATTAAGGTAGAAGGGTGAGAGACTCAAGAGTCCGATCCTCTTGTCTTTCAACCTCTATCATTTTTTAAAAAATAAGGAGTTTAGTTATGCGTAAGGTTCAGTTAGGAGATGTAGTAAGCATTCATTGTGTAGGTCAACTGAAAAACGGTGAGGTTTTTGAAAACACCTATGATGGAGAACCTTTTATCTTTCAGGTTGGTTCTGCTGAGATTATACCTGGACTTTCTGAAGCGGTGATCGGAATGGAAGAGGGAGAAGAAAAAGAAGTACTTATTCCTTCAGAAAAGGCCTTTGGTCCCAGGGATGAAAACTTGGTAAGATCTATTCCTAGAGAGGCATTGAGTTTGGATGTAGCTCCAGAGCCAGGATTGATGTTAAACCTCATCGTTGATACTCCTCAAGGAGAGATGACCTTTCCTGCAACCATTTTAGAGGTTACCGAAGAGGAGATAGTGTTAGACCTTAATCCACCTTTAGCAGGAGAAGATTTAATTTTTAAAATTAGGTTAGAAAAAATTCTCACCCCAGACGAAGAAAACATCGTTCTTTAATCATCCAAAAAGCCCTGCTTCGTTTAGAAGCAGGGCTTTTTGTTTAAAACTCTTTAAAACTCTCAGATTTATTTAACTTCCCATAAAAGTTTTACTTTTTTGTTTTTTTTTAGTTATAATTTCATAACTATGGAAGGTTTGATTGAGGTTTTAAAAAGTTTTTTGCTCATTTTTTTAGGTTGTATTCCTGTTGTCTGGGCAACTACTAAGCTTAAAGTTCCTTCTGTAATCGGGTTCTTAATCACTGGAATTTTAGTCGGTCCTTATGGTATAGGTCTTTTAAAGGATGTTCACTTAATAGAAACCTTGGCTGAGATGGGTGTTATTTTCTTGATGTTTACTATAGGTATAGAGTTTTCTATTAAAAAATTGATAGCTTACCGAAACGAAGTCCTCTTAACAGGTTTTTTACAAGTTTTTTTAACAGTCCTTTTGATTTTAGGATTAAGCTTAGTCTTTTTAAAGACCTCATTTTCAAACGGAGTTTTTTATGGATTCCTTGTAGCTATGAGTAGCACGGCTTTGGTGCTTAAGATGCTGATGGATAGAGGAGAGATTAACTCGCCTTATGGTCGCACCTCTTTTGGGGTATTAATTTTTCAAGACTTAACCGTTGTGTTTGTAATGCTTATGCTGCCCATTTTAGCAGGAAAAGAGGGTAGCTTAGGAGGTCTCTTTTTTTCGATTTTTAAATCCTTTGGGTTTATTATCGGTTTATTTTTGGTAGCTTATTACGCCGTTCCTTATATCTTCCATCAGATAGTTAAAACCAAAAGTCGTGAGCTTTTTCTGATGACCTTGTTGAGCCTTGCTTTAGGAACAGCCTTTTTTTCCTATCAAATAGGTCTTTCTCTGGCTCTGGGTGCCTTTTTAGCAGGATTAGTGATTTCTGAATCAGACTATGCCTATCAAAGCGTAGCTGAAATTAAACCCTTAAAAGACCTTCTTATGGCTATATTTTTCGTGTCAATAGGACTTTTACTGAACCCTACCTTTCTTTTAAACAATTTCTTAAAAACGCTAGCCCTTTTAGGAGTTATGCTGCTGGTTAAGTTTGCAGGTATTTTTATAGCGACCTTACTGGTTAACAGAAGCCTAAGGGTAGCCCTTTTAACCACCTTCTATCTTTTACAGATAGGAGAGTTTTCTTTTGTTTTAGCCTTAGAAGGCAAAAGGATGGGCTTTTTGTCTGAAGAGTTTTACCAGGTGTTTATGGGGGCTTCGATCGCTTCTTTGTTTATAACTCCTTTTTGGATTCAGTTTAGTCATAACCTTACAGAATTTTTCCTGTCAAAGATTTCTTCTAAGCTGTATGTTCGTTATCAAAAGAGAAGGGCTGTAAAGATAAAAGAGGAAAAAGCTGAGTTAAAAGATCATACTATAGTAGTAGGTTTTGGGGTAGCAGGAAAAAACATCGTTTATGGACTAAAAACCTTAAAAATACCTTATGTTATTTTAGAAATGAACCCTAATACAGTTAAGAATTACAGACAAAAAGGAGAACCTATATTTTTTGGAGATGCTACCAACAGAGAGATATTACTTAAATTTGGGGTTAGAGAAGCTAAAACTTTAGTGGTTTCTATGGGAGATGTCATAGCAACCAGGAAGATCGTTTCTATAGCTAAAAAAGAAAATCCACAGCTTTACATCATAGTAAGAAGTAAGTTTGTAGCTGAGATGGAAGAGTTGCTAAAATTAGGGGCTAATGAGGTGATACCTGAGGAGTTTGAGGTTTCTATAGAGATGTTTGCTAAAGTTTTAGAGACCTACAAAGTTCCTAAAAACGTTATCTATGAACTTTTAGAGAACTTGAGAAGCAAACATTATAGAGCCTTTAGAAACGTCCAAGATTTAAAATTTGAACTCTTAGAAGGGCTTGAATTTTTAAAAGGAGAAAACATCCAGAACTTTTTGGTTAAAAAGGGATATAGATTGGCAGGGAAGTCTATAAAAGAGTTGGGACTTCGATCGAAAACAGGGGTTACCATCATAGCCATAAAAAGAGGCCCTGAGTTTTTAATAAATCCCTCTCCTGAAGAAAAAATAGAAGAAGGGGATGTGTTAATTTTGATAGGCAAAGAAGAGGATTTGGCAAAAGCTCAGGCTTATTTAAAAGAGTTTGAACCTTAAAGTTTGTAATATCTAAAGAGGTGTAGATAGATGGAAAACTTAGAAATTCATGTACTTTTCTTGTACATCGGGATTATTTTGTTTTTGGCAAGATTGACAGGAGATATTTTTGCAAAGTTTGGTATTCCCTCGGTGATAGGAGAAATTTTAGTAGGAGTTTTGCTTGGTCAGAGTGTCTTAGGATTAATTCCTGTTAACAAGGTAATACAAATTTTAGCAGAACTTGGGATCATATTTTTGTTGTTTCATATAGGCTTTGAGGCAGACTTAAAGCAGCTAAAAAAGGTGGGTTTTTGGGCCTTAGAAGTGGCTCTAATCGGGGCAGTTTTCCCCTTTTTGTTAGGTATGAGCGTTTCTCTTTTTGTTTTTGACTTAAATCTCACCCAAGCCCTTTTTATAGGAGGTACCCTTACAGCTACAAGTATAGGTATAACCATAAGGGTACTTGAGGACTTAGGTAAACTTAACGAAAGATTCTCCCAAATAGTGTTGGGAGCAGCGGTACTTGATGATATCTTTGGGGTAGTTGTTCTATCTATTCTTTTTGAGTTTTCAAAAACCCAAACGGTAGAGATAAAAAATACTTTATTGTTTATGACATATATCGCAACCTTTTTTTTGATAGCTCCGGTTTTGGGAAAATTTTTAGCTTATATCATATCGTTCATAGCTAAGAGGTTGTCTACCGTAGATTTTGTTCCTCCTGTTGTGGTAGCTTTGATGTTGTTTTTTGCCTATGCTGCTCATGAAATAGGATCTCCAGAAATCTTAGGAGCTTTTACCGCAGGAATTGCCTTTTCTCGCAGGTTTACCATTCCTTTTGCTATAGCACTAAATACCGATAAAGAAATCGTTCACAAGATAGAAACTTCTCTCCAACCGTTATTAAATCTTTTTACTCCTATCTTTTTTGTTTACGTAGGACTTCAACTTAACCTTAAAGTGATAGATTTTTCCTCTGCTACCTTTTGGTTTTTAAGCCTTGTTCTTTCGGTGGTAGCTATTTTAGGAAAACTTGCTGTAGGGTTGATGATTAAAGGTGATTGGAAAGAAAGGTTAAGCGTAGGCTTTTCTATGGTGCCAAGAGGAGAGGTTGGCCTCATTTTTGCTGAATTTGGCAGGATAAGCGGGGTTTATGACGAAATGTTATATGCGGTAATGGTTTTTGTCGTTGGTATCACTACCTTTCTTCCTCCTATAGTCCTTAAAATAATTTGGAGACAACCTACCTTGTTTAAGTATTAGCCTTTAGCCTAAATAGGTGTTGAAACAAGGTTGTAGATTTAAAATAGTTGGTTTTTACTAAAATTGTTGTATTATTTACTTATGATATTAATTCATGTTTGTTGTGGACCTTGTTTACTTTATCCACTGTCTTGGTTTAAGGAAAAAGGAATAGAGGTTTTGGGATATTTTTACAACCCGAATATCCACCCTTATCGAGAGTTTAAAGTAAGGGTTAAAGCCTTAGAACAGGTAGAAACGCTAAAAGGGATTAAAATAATCTGGGACAAAACTTATGGTCTTAGATTTTTTGTTAAAGAAACTTTTATGGTTTGTGAAAATCCTGAAAAAAGATGTGAACGCTGTTATGTAATAAGGCTTAGACAAACGGTAAAAAAAGCCTTGGAATTAAAGGCAGAAGCCTTTACTACAACCTTACTTTATAGTATTTACCAAAAACATAACCTCATAAAAGAAATAGCTGAAGACCTGAGTCATAAATATCGGATCCCTTTTTTTTATGAAGATTTTAGAAAAGGGTATAAACTTGGTCAGGAAGAGGCCATAACCCTTGAACTTTATAGGCAGTCTTATTGTGGGTGTATCTTTAGTGAAGAAGAAAGATACTCTAAAGCCCGTATAAAAGAGCTTAAAAAAATGAAATAGCAGGAGGCTCTTATGGTTTTTAAGGATTATCAAGCCTATTTAGAAAAAAAAGAAGAGCTGACTAAAAAACTTTTAGGAAAATTTGGTTGTGTGGTTGAGTTTAACGGATTTGTAAGAGAGTATGATTTAAAGGGAGGAGAGGTAGTTCCTGCAGAAGGTATGTTTATCAAAGACGAGGTTTTTAACTATCTCGAAGACATAAGAAAAAATACCATAGAAAAGTTTGGTTTGATAGAGGTAATCATCTATCATAACCAAGGATTCTTAAAGGTAGGAGATAGGGTCACAGGATTTGCTATATTTGCTAAACATAGATACGAAGCCTTTGAGGCTTTGCAGTATTTGATAAACGAAGTAAAGAAATATCACTAAACCTTTGGGAGGCTTATGGCTAATAATCCTTGGTTCGATACATGGGCTAAAAAGGCAAAGGAGGCAGGGTATCCAGCCCGGTCGGTTTATAAACTGATGGAAATCCAAGAGGCTTATCGGTTGGTAAAAAAGGGAGATGTGGTGCTTGATTTAGGCGCAGCTCCTGGGTCTTGGTCTAAATATCTATGTAAACTTGTGGGAAAAGAGGGTAGGGTTATAGGGGTTGACTTGCAAGAGGTTAAGATAAGTCATCCTAATTTTACTTTTTTACTAAAGGACGTTTTTGAGTTAACTTCTCAAGACTTTTTAGCTTTGGGAATAGATAAGTTTGACGTAATCGTTAGTGACATGGCACCTAAGACCACCGGAGATAAGTTTGTAGACCATGTAAGGTCTGTTAGTTTAGTCGAAAAGGCTTTAGAATTGGTTTTGATAGCTTTAAAACCTAGTGGACACTTTGTAGCAAAGGTTTTTGAAGGTCAGAAGCTTCCTCAACTTAAAAAACAAATTGAAAAATACTTCAAAGGTGTTAAACTTTTTAAACCTAAGAGTTCAAGAAAAGAAAGCAGAGAGATGTTTATCGTTGCTCAACATTTTAAACCTAAAACAGACTTGAGGATCGATGAAGATTCTACACAGCTCTGACTGGCATTTAGGAAAAATCCTTCAAAACAAAAAATTGATAGATTATCAACTCAGCTTCTTTGAAAAAACATTCCTTCCTCTGGTAAAAGAACAAAAACCTGACCTTATCGTGGTGTCAGGAGATATAGTGGATAAACCTATCCCAGATTATGAGACCTTAAAGGGGTATAAAGAAGTTCTTAGGATGTTAACTTCAACCAAGGTTCCCATCCTTTTTATCTTAGGGAACCATGATTCTAAAAGGGTCAGTCTTTTTAAAGAATTTTTAGAGGCTGAAAAAATCTATTTAGCAGACGACCTCTCTTTTTTCATAAATCCCTTTGTATGGAAGAAAAACGGAGAGAGAGTTTATTTTTATTTGCTCCCCCATCTTTCTGTGTTTGAGTTGATTTCTCTTGTAAAAGAATCGTTTTCTAATGAGGCTTTAGACTTTTTAGAAGGAAAGGATCAGGTATCTGTGCCAGAACTTTTAAGGTTTCTTTTTTCTAAAGTAGAAATAAAAAAGCCTGCGGTTTTGGTAGGACATTTAGCGGTAGACAGTGCAGTTTTTTCTGGAGAAGAGGTTTTAAGAGGTAGATGGCAAAATACAGTAGGAAATGAAGAAATATTTCCGCTAAGTCTCTTTGAATGTTTTGACCTCTGTCTTTTTGGACATCTTCATAGGCTTCAGTCCCTTAACTTTAATGTTCTTTATTCAGGTAGCCCTATGCCTTATAGTTTTGACGAGGCAAACTATAAAAAAGGCTTTTGGTTTATTTCTTTTGAGAAAGAAAGGGTGAGCTACGAACCAATCTTTATAGACCCTCCTTATCGATTAAAAACCTACGAAGGCTATTTTAAGGATCTTATCCTTAAGGGTGATGAGAGTTTTGTAAGAATAATTTTGAAGGACAAAACTCCGGTTGCCTATCCATATGAGCGGTTAAAAAAGGTTTTCCCCAATCTTCTTGAATTAAAATATGAAGAGGAGGTTAAGCAAGAAGAAAAGGAGTGGAGTTTATTAGGTATCGATCAGCACTTAGATAAGACCCAAAGGTTAGATGAAAAGGATCTTTTCCGTAAGTTTTATCGTTTTGTAGAGGGAAAAGAGATAGAGGAGCCCCTTTTTGAAGTTTTTTCAGAATATTTAGAGGAATTTTTAAAAAATAAGCAGGAGAGCGTTTTATGAATTTAGATGGGATTTTAGTAATCTTAGGGATAGTTGTAGTTTGGTTAGTTTTGGTTAAGGTATTTTCTAAGGCAGGAATTCAGCCTTGTTGACAAATTCCTTTTCCTCCAGAGGGAGGAAAGAAAACCACTAAAAAACAAACAAAAGGAGGGACAAAATGCCGGTAAAAGCTATAGTAGCAGGTGCTGCAGGTAGGATGGGTAAAACCCTCATTAACCTTAT
Source organism: Thermodesulfobacterium sp. (assembly GCF_030445475.1). Taxonomy (NCBI): domain Bacteria; kingdom Pseudomonadati; phylum Thermodesulfobacteriota; class Thermodesulfobacteria; order Thermodesulfobacteriales; family Thermodesulfobacteriaceae; genus Thermodesulfobacterium; species Thermodesulfobacterium sp. The sequence goes on from NZ_JASUTP010000026.1 coordinate 17,387, forward strand.
TTTTAATAATCCTGAAATAGATTTAGTAGGGGCTTTTGAACATCCTGAACATCCTGCTGTAGGAAAAGACGTAGGAGAAGTGGTAGGTCTCCCTAAAACAGGAATCATCGTAGAAGGAAGTTTAGAAAAGGTTATAGAAAAAGGAGATGTAATCATAGATTTTACCTTCCATAAAGCCTCCTTAGAAAACATAAAAATCAACGCTAAATACAAAAAGGCTTATGTTTTGGGAACAACAGGTTTTACCAAAGAAGAACTAGAAGAGATCCATCAACTGGCTAAACAAAACTTTCCTTTAGTTCAGGACTACAACATGAGTATGGGAGTTAATCTTCTTTGCAAGTTGGTAGAGATTACCGCTAAGGTGCTTGCTGAAGGTTATGACATCGAAATCATAGAGGCCCATCATAGGATGAAAAAAGACGCCCCCAGTGGGACAGCTTTAAAGTTGGCCAACGTAATAGCTCAGGCCTTAGGTAGGAGCGATAAGGATTATAGGTTTTGTAGAGAAGGTATCATAGGAGAAAGGCCTCCTAAGGAAATAGGAATACAAACGATAAGAGGAGGAGATATCGTAGGAGAACACACGGTACTTTTTGCTGGGATAGGAGAAAGAATAGAGCTTACCCATAAAGCAAGCTCGAGAGAAACCTTCGCCCGAGGGGCTATCAAAGCCGCGATTTGGGTGGTTGGTAAAGAGCCTGGAGTTTATGGAATGCAGGATGTCCTTGGTTTAAGAAATCTTTAGGGATTGGCTGGTTTATGGAAGGAAAAAGTTGTCCTACTAAAGATTTACAATTCTTAAGGGAAGAACTTAAAAAACATACTGGCTTAAGGGACGTGAGATTTGTTTTAGCTGTGGGAAGTGGTAAAGGAGGGGTAGGGAAAACCACTGTCTCAACCCTTATCTCTCTTGGTTTAAAAGCTAATGGATACTCGGTTGGGCTGTTTGACCTGGATTTTTACGGTCCTAACGTTAATCTTGCCTTGGGTTTGAAGAATACCCCTCCTTTGATCGAATTTGGAAAAATAAAGCCGGTATTAGGTCCTTTTCAGTTGAAGGTAATGAGCTTAGCCCTTATGGTTTCTGAAAAAGAGCCGGTTTTTATGAGAGGGCTTATGGCTTCTAAACTTTTGCAGGAGCTTGTAGGGAAGGTTGAATGGGGCCCTCTTGACTTTTTAGTCCTTGACCTACCTCCTGGTACTGGAGACATCTTTCTTACCATGCTTGACCTTTTCGCCCCAGAGGGTTTTGTGCTGGTTACCACTGCCAACAAAATGGCTTTGGCAGATGCTTTGCGGACTGTGGGGATTTTAAGAGAAAAAGAGATACCAGTTTTAGGTATAATCAAGAATTTTTCTGGGGTCTTTGAACAACAAGAGGCGTTTAAAGAGTTTTTAGAAAAAACGAAACTTCCTCTTCTTTTTGAGATACCTTTTATAGAAGACCTTTCCTCGTGTGAGGATTTGACCGAGTTGTTTCAAGTGCCTGGAAAAAAAGAGCTTTTACAAAATATGGTAGACCAGATACTTGAGAGAGTATTTAGGATACGATAGCTTAGGGTCTGATAGATGGGAATTTATACTGAGCTTGTAGAAAGGGCTCTTCCGTATGCCAGGGCTAAAAAAATAAAAAGAATGGTGATAGGAATTCACTATACGATGGTTGAGGTAGAAAGGTGTGGGACAGGGCTTGCTTATACTCTTTTGCCTGAAATTAAGAACTGTTGCGAGTTAGATGGTAGTATTAACTTTTGGAAATTACCTGCAGACATAGCGATAAAAGGTTATCTTTCTTTTAACCAGATTGAGTCGCTCGTAGGACTTGCAACCATCAATGCTATCTTTTCTGGCAGGAAAGAAAATTTAAAAAATGCTGTAGAAGGGGATCTTTTTTCAATACTCAAGTTTGACTATAGAGATGAAGTTCTTATGGTAGGGAGATTTGACCCTGTACTTCGCAAACTTCAAGGGAAGGTTAAAAAGGTTTGGTTATTAGAAAAAGAGGAAGACATAACAACCTTTTCTATAGAGGAAATCAAGGATAAACTTAAGTTGGCTATAATTACTTCTTCAACCTTGGTTAACAAGACGTTAGAACGGATTTTAGAGAGTCTTTATGGGGTACCTGAGGTGGCTTTGATGGGACCGACCACCCCTCTTTGTCCTGAGGTTTTCCGTTTTACCCCTATAACTTGGCTTTGTGGAGCCATAGTAAGAGACCCTGACCAACTTTTTATTAAAATTTGTGAAGGTAAAGGAACTCAAGCCTTTTTTAAGGCCAATACCCCGAAACCTATACTTGAAAAAATTAACCTAAGGGTAAAAAAATGAACCTACGATGGTTTTTACAGCCGAAGGTTTTTGCTGCTATAGTTTTATGGGTGCTTTTTAGCTTAAGGATCTATCCTTCAGATTTGATAAAAACCTTATTGCATTCTGGAAGGATCTTTATAGGAAGTGGACTTTATGGTTTAGGAATTACGATTATTTTTAATGGACTATTGGCTAAATTTACTAAGAAAGGATTAAATAGAGACCAGTTTATAAAAATGGCCCTTTGGTTGGCTGTGCTTACGGCTGTAGGTGCAAGCCTTGAGTTTTATTTTGGGATGGGGAAATGATAGGGGTATTTGACTCAGGTTTGGGTGGACTTACGGTAGTCAAAGAGCTTTTACTTAAGGTAAAAGGTTACAAGATTGTTTATTTTGGAGACACAGCAAGAACTCCTTATGGGACTAAAAGCCCTGAAACAGTTACCAGATATGCCGTTGAAAACACGAGGTTTTTACTAAAGCTTGGAGCTAAGATAATAGTAGTTGCCTGCCATACCGCTTCAAGCACCGCTATGCCGGTATTAAAGCAGACTTTTCCAGAGATTCCTTTTTTTGAGGTAGTTACCCCTTCTATGGAAAAGGCCCTAAGGCTTACCAAAAGTAAAAAAATAGGACTTATTGGCACCAGGACAACCGTAGAAAGCAGGGTATATGACAGGCTTTTTGCAGAAAAAGACCCGGAGATAAAGCTTTATTCAAACCCAGCTCCCTTACTAGTGCCACTTATAGAAGAAGGGTGGCTTAAAAAACCTGAAACCAGAAGGATAGTAAAAAAATACCTGATCCCTCTTAAAATGAGAGGCATAGATACTTTAATCTTGGGGTGTACCCATTATCCTATCATTAAAAAACTTATCCAGGAAAAGGCAGGGAAAAGAATAAAACTGGTAGATCCATCAGAGGAGGTAGCTTCTAACGTAGCTAATTTTATAGAGGAACATCCAGAGGTTAAGACAACCTTAGAGACAAACGGGTTAGAAATTTTTGTTTCCGATTTAACCGCCTATTTTGGAAAGATTGCCGAGATGTTTTTAGGAAGAAAGGTAGAGTTGAAAAAAGTTTCTATAGAAGAGATGGTCAACTTTTAAAAAAGGAGTCAACTATCAGGAAATAGGATTTAAGCATGAGAACCCTCGCAAATAGAAATAAAATTTTTAGAGTTAAAACTCAAGACAGGATTAAAATAACT
>NZ_JASUTP010000027.1:0-20833 GCF_030445475.1 Thermodesulfobacterium sp.
ACCTGCCCTACTTAAAAAGGGATTGCGACTCTTTCATGTCTTTCATGTCTACACCCCCTTTTTTGTTGAAACCTGCCCTACTTAAAAAGGGATTGCGACACCGACATGAACGAACACTTCACTTCACTAACCAACTCCTGTTGAAACCTGCCCTACTTCAAAAGGGATTGCGACCACTTGATGGGCAATGATGCCACTTTTTTGCCTTGTAGAAACCTGCCCTACTTCAAAAGGGATTGCGACATTCCGCATCTTCTACTAAAACTACCGCCCTTTTAGTAGAAACCTGCCCTACTTCAAAAGGGATTGCGACAGTAATAACAGGAATTTTTTCTGATAGCTCTTCCCGTAGAAACCTGCCCTACTTCAAAAGGGATTGCGACATATGCTTTTTGCAAAATAGCTAAATAATTCATCAAATGTAGAAACCTGCCCTACTTCAAAAGGGATTGCGACAAAACAATATGGACAAATTTCCCACGAACTTTTATACCCTCTGTAGAAACCTGCCCTACTTCAAAAGGGATTGCGACATGTCCTAGGTTTTCTCCCTTGGACGATTTGCCCAAGTAGAAACCTGCCCTACTTCAAAAGGGATTGGGATGTTAAAGGCTTGTGTCTGGATAAACAACCGTCCTAAACAATGGACTTAGAGAATGCCGCCTGTGGTTCTTGCAATTTATTTAATTTAGGCTATGATTATTTTTTAAATTCCTTTAAAGGTGAGGTAAATGAGCACAGGTAAAATAGTTAATCTGGAAAACAAAAATAAAACTGCCCAAGACTTTAAACTTTCTCCTTTAGAGGAAATCACCCTCAAAACCACCAAAGAAATCGTCATCAAGTTTATCGAAATGGGACGCTGCTCCCCTGCTACCTTTGAAGAGGTTTTCACCCAGGTCTTTTCTGTTATCAAAAAAACCCTCACCAAATAGATGCAACTTTTAGCCATCCACGCAAGCCCAAGAAGTCAGGGCAATTCTGAAATTTTCCTTGATGCCTTCCTCTCTACCCTTAATCACCAAAAGATAAAAACCGAAAAGATAAAACTTACGGAACTTAAATTCTCCCCTTGTGTTGAATGCGGAGGTTGTGAAAAAGACGGAACGTGTATTCTTAAAGATGACCTAACCGAAGTTTACCCTAAAATTCTTAAGGCTAACTTTCTGGTGGTAGCAACCCCTATCTTCTTTTATTCCCATCCTTCTTTTTTGCAGGCCTTCTTCGAAAGATTTCAGGCCTTCTGGGTCTCTAAATATCTTCTTAAAGCTCCACCTCCCTCTCAAAAACCAAAAGGTATCCTTCTTGCTTTAGGTGCAACCAAAGGCAAAAAAGTCTTTGAATGTTTAGTAAGAAGTTTTAAATACGTGCTTGATACCATAGACGGAGAATATATAGGAGGAATTTTTTTAAGAGGGATTGATAAAAAGGGAGAAATACTTAAACACCTTGAGGGTTTAGAAAAGGTTAAAACTTTAGGAGAAAAACTCTCTATCCTCGAAAAAAAGGACTTAACCAAGTCTAAAGAAGAGTTAGCTCAATTTTTAGGGCTTGACTTAGACCCTACTCCTTAACCCCTTATTCAAAAAGTTTAGCATAGGCTCTTGCTTTTCCTTCTATGTCGTTATCCTTCCATAGGTCGCTTATAACAGCTACCATGTCTGCCCCTAATTGGACAAGCTCCTTTGCTCGCTCTAAGGTTATGCCACCTATAGCACATACAGGAATTTTTAGAGTCTTTTTAGCAAGAGGGATCAAGGTTTTATCTACTACGGTTGAGTTCGGTTTGGTAGGAGAGGGGTAAAAACTCCCAAAGGCCACATAAGTGGCTCCCTGTTTTTCTGCCTCCATGGCTCTTCTCAAGTCTCCATAACAGGAAACCCCGATGATAGGGCCTTTAAAAATCTCTTTAACCTGGCTAAGAGGCTGATCGTCTTTACCTACATGCACCCCGTCTGCCAGCACTTTGGCTGCCAAATCTACCCTGTCGTTAACGATAAAATAAGCACCAAACCTGTGGCAAAGCTTCTTTAGTTCTATGGCTATGTTTGTTAAAACCTCTAAATCTGAGTTTTTATCTCTTAGTTGAACAAACTTAGCCCCTCCTTTTAACGCCTTTTCAACCATTCGAAAGATTTCTCCGTCTTGATAAGGGGTCAAAACCTCGTCGGTTATCACATAAAAACCTTTTAAAACCATCTAATATCTCTTTACTATAGAAACCTCTGGCAATCTTTCTTTTAAATAAGCATCTACTCTGTGGTAAAATTCTGGGTTTACCTCCCCCACCAGGTCTTTTTTTAACGTGTTTTCCTGGACAAATTTCTGCAGGGCTATTCTCTTAAACCACGCAAGATAAGGAACCATCTTTTCTAAGTCTTTTTCTGTTAAAAGGGGAGGATACATGGTAACTCTTATCTCTACCCTATCTGCGATGTTTTTTAAAACCCTAAAAGTTTGCTCAACCAGAGCAAAATCCCCTCCGAGTTCAGCATATCTATCAGGGGAAGTCTTAAAGTCTATGGCAAAAAAATCTACCAAGCCAGAAATTACCAATTCTTCTACCAGCTCTGGAGAGCTACCGTTGGTATCAAGCTTAACAGGAAGCCCGGTTTGAGAGCGAACTTCTTCTATAAAACTGACAAGCCTTTTTCCCCAAAGGGTAGGCTCTCCTCCGGTAATCACCACCCCTTTAATAAAGCCCTTTCTCCTTTTTAACTCCTCTATAACCCAGTCTTCAGAAAGGTTTTTTAACTTTTTATACCTTTCAGGTAGGACCAAATCAACATTATAACAGAAGGGACATCTATAGTTACACCCATAGGTAAAAATCACCGAAGAGATCTTCCCCGGATAATCTACCAGGCTTGTACCGATAAACCCTTTAATCATCAACCCCACCTATGGATAAACTTTACCCAAAATATAAACCTTCCTGAAGGAGAAACAAGAGCAATACACTTTTATCCTATGTTAAAAATTTTAGGAAGCCTTTTAAACAAACTTAGCTTTTCTGTTTCTCCTAACTTTGCTTTTCTTAGTATTTCTTCTAACTCCTGGATGGTCGTATCATAAAGTTGTTTGTTTAGTCTATAGGGATGTCCGTCCTTGCCTCCGTGGGCATAGCTATAAACTACCGGGTCTTCTCTTGAGGCCTTAACCTCATAGATAAGCTCTGAAGCTAAGGTAAGGGCTCTTAAGGTTTTGGCCCCCATACCTTCGGTTAACAGTAATGACTGAAAATCAGATGGAGGATTTTGATAAACCTTTTCCCAAACTTTCTTCAAGGATTTAACCGATAGGTCTTTGAGGGTTAAGGTATGGTCCTCTTTAAATATAAGATGCACCTTCGGAGTTAACTCCTTTATAACTAAACTTAGGTCTTCTGTTAGCAACCTTACCAACGAATTTTGTACAGGTTTACTTTCCTTAGCCACCAGATTAAGTACGTTTTCTTTTTTGACAGAAGAAACAATTCCTGTATGGGGGTTTTCGCAAAGGTCTAACACCTTTTCGCTATACCATTGATACCGTCTTGCATAAGTAGTTTTTTCATCCATACCTTGTTGTATTACCCCCCATTGGCCATCTTTGGAGAACAGAAAAAGATGAAAATAAAGTTGAAAGCCATCTTGGATGGCGTTGTTGTCTATCCTTGCGGTAAGTCTGCTTAAGGTTACAAACTTATAGGCTTGTTTAGGAAGTCCCTGTTTTTCTCCCCAGAAGATAATTTCCTGAGGGGTGTTTAAAGCCCTCTTACCTTTTCCTCCGCAAACATAGATTCCTAAGTCGTTAAAATAGGGTTTCAAAGCCTCTTTTATAGCACCACCAACGGTTGTGGTGAGGCCTGAGGAATGCCAGTCAAAACCAAGCAAACAACCTAAGGCCTGAAACCAAAAAGGGTCAGACAACCTTTTGATCAATTCCTTAGCCCCAAACTCCTGATACACAAGCAATAAAATAGCCCTGCTTAACCTTACCATCCTTTCAAAAAGCCAGGGAGGGCATTTCCCTCCATGCAAAGGCAGGTCTACTATACTTCTACTAACCATCTTTGTCCCTTTTTAAAAAGTTATTATGAAACACCTCACATTCTGGGCATACTCCCTGATATTCAAACTGTATGGTTATATGGTGAATATCAAACTTTTTTAATTCCTTTTGGATGCTTTGCAAAACTTTTGCCGTTTCACTTACGTTCATGTCAGACTTTAGGTTAACATGGCCCTCAAAAAAATGGGTTTTATCGTCAAGACTCCATACATGTATATGATGAACATCTTGTATGTCTTGAATTTTCATCAGTCCCTCTACTATCTTAGGGATTTCGACATGAAAAGGGGTTGCTTGCATGATGATGTCAACTGACTTTAACAAAACCTCTAAACTCTCTTTAGCAATATAAAAGGCTATCAATATACTAATAACAGGGTCAACTCTTACCCACCCAAAATAATAAATAAAAACAGCCCCTGATATCACAGCCAAAGAGGATAAAGCATCCCCTAACATGTGTAGATAAGCACTTTTTACGTTTAAGTCTTCTTTGGCAGAACCTTTTAAAAATTTCAAACTCAAAAGATTACCTAAAAGCCCTATACTTCCTACCACAAACACGGTTTTAACGTCTATAAGAGATGGGGTAACCAGTCTTTCGATAGACTCTTTAATCAGGAAAAAACATATTATTAACAGCGTAACCGAGTTAAAAAGACTTGCTAAAATGGTTATGCGTTTATAACCGAAGGTCTTTCTCTCGTTAGGATTTCTTAAAGAAATTTTATGGGCAAAATAGGTAATCACTACAGACATTACGTCACCTAAATTATGAAAGGCATCAGACAAAAGAGCCATACTTCCTGAGATTAAACCACCGATAAATTCAAAAACAGTTATCAAAAGGTTTAAAAGGGCTACGTAAAAGAGATTTTTCCCTCTAATCTCAGTTTTTTCATCATGGCCATGATGATGGTGATGCATCGTCCCCAACTCTCTTCAGTTTTATACTAAAATTCCTCTTTTTCTGGGTTTGTCAACCCTAAGAAGATCCTTTTATGGGTTATGCCCTTGATTTTACATTTTAAGATTTTAGATTAAGCTAAAAATATGCCCTCCCAAATAGACAAAATAAAAATTTATTTAAAAAAACCTCTCTTACCTTTTATGTTTTTAGGGATCTCTCTGTTAGCCGGAGTTTTTTTCATCCTTGCTGCAGTCTCTAACTATCAAAACATCCGTAAGACTTTAGATACAGGGTTAAAACTTCAGGCCATAGGGGTAGAAATTACCCTTAAAAGTCTGATCAAAAACTTTGGGTTAGACCTGATAAAAAAGGAAAAAAACTTTTTTGCCGAGCTTCTCTTAGGAGAAGAATGGGAAGGAGTGGCTTATGTAGCAATCTATGATACAGAGGGTAAAATATTGCTTCATTCTAACCCAGAGCTTATAGGGACAAAGATTCAAGATAGGGTTTCCTTTAATGTTACCTTTCCTCGAAGTTTTTATCAAACTACTCTGACTGAAGAAAAATTGTTTGTTTACGAAAATCTATTAAAAACAGAAAAGCAACAGGCGGTCCTGAGGGTAGCACTCCACATATTTCCCGTAGAGGAAATTTTAGGTTATGCTAAAAAGCATGTTTATTTAGAGTTTTTTCTTGGATTAGGGTTCTTTGGATTAGGGGTCGTTGGTTTTTGGTTTTTTAAACGGTCTGAAAGGTTGATACAGAGGATCGAAGACCTTGAGAGATGGAAGTTTATCTCTCAGGTCCTTGCACATGAGATGAAAAATCCCTTAGCCAGCATAAAAGGTTTTACCCAGTTAATCCTTAAAAAAACTCCAGAAGAAAAGACCCAAAAGGCCCTTAATCTTATCCTAAAAGAAACCTTAAGGATGGAAAAACTTTTACAAACCCTAAATTCTTATACCCATCCCCAAAAGCCAAATTTCTCCTCTTTTGACTTATACAGCTTTTTAACAGAAGTTATCGAAACCTTTAAACTTCTTTATCCTGAGGCAGACTTGAGAGTAACTCTTGAGGAAAAAAACTTTATGGTAGTTTCTGACCAAGATAAACTAAAAGAGATACTGATAAACCTTTTGGAAAATGCCTGGCAAGCCTCTCAAGAGGCAGGCAACTTAAGGGTGGATTTAGGTTTAATTTCTGAAAAGACTTTTTATATTATTTACATAAAAGATTTTGGAAAAGGGATTCCTCAAGAGTTGATACCTAAAATTTGGGAACCCTTTTTTACCACAAAAGCCAAAGGCATGGGCCTTGGTTTGACTATAGTCAAAAACCTATGTGAGGAACTAAATTGCAGGATTGAGCTTAAATCAGAACCTTCTTCTGGGACAGAGGTATGGATAAAAATCCCTCGATAGTTATCGTAGAAGACGATACCTCCTTTGCAAGTTTCTTAGAGATGACCTTTCAGGAGGAAAACTATAAAGTTTGGGTTTTTCATAACCCCGAAACTGCTTTGTTTCACCTTCCTGAACTCAATCCAGATATCGTAATCACCGACCTTAAAATGCCAGGTCTTGACGGCATCACTTTTATCAAAAAAGCTAAAAAAATCCTTCCGGAAACGGTTTTTCTTGTGATTACAGCTTTTGGCACCATCCCTTCAGCGGTTGAAGCTATGAAAGCAGGGGCGGTAGATTACCTTACCAAGCCTCTTTCTTCTCCAGAAGAGCTTTTAGCTAAAGTAAACCTTTATCTTAAAAAATTTAAAAAATCCCCCTCCTTTTACCCAGCAGATTTGCCCCCGCTTGAGGTTGTTTTTGCAGGGATGGAAGACCTTTATGAACAACTGATCGAAATTGCCCCTACAGATGCCACCGTCTGCCTCTTAGGAGAAACAGGCACCGGGAAAAGTTTAATCGCCAAGATAATCCATGTTTTAAGCGGAAGAAAAGGGCCTTTTGTAGAAATAAACTGTGCGGCTTTGCCTGAAAATTTAGTAGAAGCTGAACTTTTTGGCTATGAAAAAGGGGCTTTTACCGGTGCTATAAAGACTAAACCTGGTAAGTTTGAACTTGCAAGAGAAGGCACCCTTTTTCTCGACGAAATCTCGGAGATGAGCCTTACCGTGCAGGCTAAATTCTTAAGAGTGCTTCAAGATAAAACCTTTGAAAGATTAGGAGGCCTTGAAACCCTGAAAACAGACGCAAGATTTATCGTAGCTACCAACAAAGACTTAGAAAAACTTGTAACTGAAGGAAGGTTTCGAGAAGACCTATTTTACAGGATTAATGTTTTTTCTTTTTATCTTCCTCCACTTAGGGATAGAAAAAAACATCTAAAAACCATCGTCCAATACCTCTTAGAAAAAATCTGTCAGAAGCTGGGGAAACCTTTAAAACCTCTAAGTCCATCCTCCTGGGAAAAACTTGAAAACTACTCTTTCCCAGGAAACATAAGAGAACTTGAGAACATCCTTGAAAGGGCAGTGATACTTAGTAAAGGAGACATGATAGAAGTAGAAATCCCCTTTAAAGCAAAGGACCTGTTTCAAGACAAGACGACCCTAAAAGATGACTTACAGATTAAAAACTTAGAGAAAAAAGCCATTCTTAAAGCCCTTGAACTTACTAAGGGAAATAAACCTGAAGCAGCCAAACTTCTTGGGATATCCCTTAAGACCCTTTATAACAAACTAAAAGACTTAGGCTTGAAAGAATAATTTATTCCCACACCGGTTTGTAAGGTGCTACAGGACTTCTAAAAAGATATAGTTTACCTGTAGTTAAGTTTTTAACGTGTCTTGCCATAAAAATGATGCCATATTTAGGAAAATAGGTTTTAGCCCCAGTAACCTCTACCTGATGCCCTGCGCTAAAATCAGGATTTAGGAAACGATAATAACGGACTGGACACAAAAAAACCGTATAGGCTTTACCTTCTCTTTCTACTTCAAGAGAGGCTAATCCTCTGGGAGGAAGATAAACAGACAAAATCTTACCTTTAAAAGTAATCTCCAAATTTGGGTCATAGGGAAGTTCTTGAAAAAACTTAAATTGATGAGCGTTTAAAGAGGGAGTTAGAATAAGTATCAAAAAGAAACTTAAGAATATCCAAAAACCCGGGCCAAAAGCCCGGGACTTAACCCTCATCTTACCAACCGCAGTACCTTCTCCAGTAACCATGCTTACCAAGTGGCAATCCTTTCTCGTGTCCTTTCTTCATTATTTCTACACGGATTTTAGCAAGTTCTTGTTCTTTTGCAAGAATAGTATCCCAGTTAGGGTTTGGCTGAAGAATAAGAGAACGAGCCTCTGCCCTTAATTGAGCCTCTCTTTGATAGAGAGGTTGTACTTCCTTGCAGAATTCCTGTAACTTAGCTTGATCAACCGGTGGAGCCATAGGACGCCCCATCCCCTGAGGTCCCATCCCTTTGTAAGCAAAAACCGAACCGGTTAAAAAAGTACCCAAACCTAACGCCAACGCTAAGGTCTTCTTGATGTTCATACCACACCTCCTGGTTTTGTTTTGTAGTTTTATTAATTATTTAACAAAATTTGTGCCTGTTTATTACCCTTCCAAAACCTTCAAAAATCTTTGAGAACTGGACTTCTTTTAACAATAAAAAAGCTTGTCTTTTGTAATGTTTACAAAAATTTGCTGGTAAATTTTACAAAAGGTAAAAAAGCTATTTTTATAAGGCTTGAAAAACGGTATAGACCTGATAACATTAGTAAGTAAGTACTTTACTACAAATTTATAAAGAGGGGGTTTAGTATGACTTGGGAAGAGGTAAAAAAGAATGCTAAGGAAAAACTAAAAGGATTTTGCAGGGTTTGTCCGGTGTGTAATGGAGTTGCCTGTGCAGGTGAGGTGCCTGGGATGGGTGGACTTGGAACTGGGTCTGCCTTTAAGGCTAATTTAGAGGCCTTAAACCGTTATAAATTTAACCTTACTGCGATTCACGAGGTTAAAACCCCTTCTACCGAAACGGAATTATTTGGTCAAACCTTAACCCTTCCTGTTATGGCAGCACCTATAACCGGGACCACCTATAACATGGGAGGTGCTATCACCGAAGATGTTTATACCGAAGAGGTTATAGCTGGGTCTCTTATGGCTGGAACCATCGGATGGACAGGAGATGGTGCAGACCCGTTGATGTATTCAAGTGGTATAAATGCCATTAAAAAGTTTGATGGCAAAGGTATCCCTATCATCAAACCAAGGTCTCAAGAAGAAATAATCAAAAGGATCCGTATGGCAGAAGAAGCAGGCGCTTTAGCAGTTGGGGTAGACATAGACGGTGCAGGGCTTATTACCATGGCTTTAAAAGGACAACCTGTAAGTCCTAAAACTCCTAAGGAAATCGAAGAGTTGGTAAAAGCTACCTCTTTACCCTTTGTACTCAAAGGTATCATGACAGTAAAAGATGCTGAGATTGCTTATAACTGTGGGGTTTCGTGTATAGTGGTTTCTAACCATGGAGGAAGGGTTTTAGACCATACACCAGGAGTGGCTGATGTTTTGCCAGAAATCACCGCAAGGTTTAAAGGGAAAATGACCATCATCGCAGACGGTGGGGTAAGAAGTGGGGCAGATGTGTTAAAACTACTTGCCCTTGGGGCTGATGCGGTGCTTATAGGGAGACCTGTTGTCATAGCTGTTTTTGGTGGGATGAGAGAAGGTCTTAAGATCTACTTTGATAAAATAAAAAACGAACTTATTCAAACCATGTTGTTAACTGGAGTAGCTTCAGTAAAGAACGTGCCATCAAACATCTTGGTAAAAATTTAAAAACTTATTCAGGTCAGAGGTGCCATGAAGGGCCTCTGACCTGAAATATCAAAAATTAAGGTTGCCAGAGATACAAACCTGTTAGCTCGTCAAAACCTCTTTGAAAAGCCTCTCCTTCAAACTCTACGATCTCAAACTCAAAGGCAAACACCTCAGAACCTTCAAAAAGATGACCTCCGACGACAGTAAAATCTTCTTTACCTAAAACTACGTGAAGATGCACAAAAGAGGTTCCGTCTTTAACTGAAACGTTTCCTTTTAGACTTAGAACCTCCATAGGTTGTTCAAAACTTTTTATCACATATTCCCTTTTTATTTGGTCATAGTATCCTATCGTAGCCCTGGTTACAGCCCCAATCCCTGAAACCATACCGGCTTTAATACCCAATTCGTTAACTTTTTGGGTTAACCACCTGAAAAGATCCTCTCCTTTGGGAACCCTTCCCTGAAAAATTCTCTTTACTCTGTATTCTTTTATAATTTCCATGGTTTACAACCTCTCTGCAAGAACTTCTAATGAATGTTTTACCTTAAAGGCTAACCCTTTTTTATCAGCCCCACCCCTTATCTGCATGATACATCCAGGGCAGTCAGTACATACAAGATTTGCCCCTGTATCCTGTATGTTTTTCAGTTTTCTTTCAAGGATTTTTACCGAGATCTCTGGAAATTTTAAAGAATAAGAACCTCCCATACCACAGCATATATCTGACTCAAACATCTCTTTGAGCTTAAGCCCTGCTTTTTGTAAAGATTCCCTTGGCTCTTGCCAGATGTTTAACGAACGCTTTAGATGACATGGATCATGATAGGTGAATTCCTCTTCTAAAGGCTTACTAAAGGTGATTCTACCTTCCTTGATAAGCTTATGGATAAAATATGAAGCATCTATCACTTTTTCTGCCATTTTTTCTGCCTTTGCGATAAGCTCCGGAGAAACTTTTTGATTCCTTAGGGCCAACAAGCCTTTCTTCTTTAAAACCAGAGTACAGGTGGGACAGGCTGAAAGGATAAAATCTGGATTTTCCTGTTCTAAAGCCTTTAAGTTTTGCAACATGTTGTTAGCAGCAACATCCATAACGCCGTTATAAAGGGCAGGTGCCCCACAACAGGTTTGTTCTTGAGGGAAAATTACTCTAATACCTGCCCTGTTAAGTAGCTTAACCAAGGCCTCTCCTATCTCTGGATAGGCAAAATCTATGAGACATCCTGCAAAAAAGGCTACCTTTTCCTTGGCCTCTGGCTGTTTTATCTTTTTAACCTGGTCCCTAAAAGGTTTGTCTGCTATGGCAGGAAGACTTCTTTCTTGGGTAAGTTCGGCAAAAGCTAAAGGCAGGTGTCTTATGAAAGGCCCTTGTTTGAAAGGTTTTTGTAGTTTTGAGGCCATCCTTAAGGCTGTATGGAAAAGTTTGCGGTTGTTGACCACAGAATAAATGGCCTTTACCTTTAAAGGCAATCCCTCTTCTTCGGCAAGCCGTCTCCTTATCTCCAAGATCAGGTCAGGGATGTTTATCTTGCCTGGACATATTTTTACACAGTTGCCACACTGGATACAGAGGTTTTGAATATCTTTCGTAGCCTTAAGGCCTTCAGTCCAGGCGGTAAGGATGGTTCCGATTCCTCCGGTATAAACCCTTCCGAAAACAAGACCACTTATCAGCCTAAAAACAGGACATACGTTTAAACAGGAAGCGCATCTGATACACTGCAAGGCCTCTTTAAAAACAGGGTCTTTTGCCATCTCAGAACGACCGTTATCAAAAAGGATGATGTGGACCTCTTTTTTGGTCCCATCCCAGTGTTCCCTTTCTCCGGTGATAAAAGACACATAGGTGGTGATAGGTTGTGCGGTTGCGTTTCTTGGTAAAGCTTTAACGATAGGATCTATGTCCTCAAGCTTGTCTACCAGTTTTTCTATACCGACTACTGCTATATGAACTTTGGGTAAGGTTAAAACCAGCCTTGCGTTACCTTCATTGGTAAAAATTACAATACTTCCTGTCTCAGCTACAGCAATGTTTGCTCCTGTAATCCCCAGGTCTGCTTTGAGAAACTTGTCTCTCAAGTTTTTTCTGGCAAACCTTACCATCTTTTTTATGTCAGGCTCAACGGCATCGACCTTCTTGGTAAAAATCTCAGAAACTTCATAACGGGTAAGATGAATGGCAGGTAAAACCATATGAGAAGGGCGCTGACCTGCAAGCTGGATGATCCACTCCCCTAAGTCTGTCTCGTCAACCTCTAACCCCGCTTCTTTAAGATGTTTGTTAAGATGGATCTCTTCAGTAGCCATGGATTTTGATTTCACTATGGTTTTTACGTTATGAGCCTTGGCTACCTCTAACACATAGTTTATAACCTCTTTTGGGTCTTTAGTATAAAAAACCTTAGCACCTCTTTTGGTGGCTTGTTCTGTAAATTTTTTTATCAATTCGTCAAAATGTTCTGCAGCATAGCTTTTTACCCGAACTATCTCATTTCTTATCTCCTCAAAATCAAGCCCTGTATAAACCTTTTCTCGAGCAACTACATAAGCTTCATAAAAATTCGTAAGAGCCTTAGAAATAACCGGATTTTCTAAAGCTTTTCTGATTTCTTCTTTAAGCATAATAACAACCTCGTCTTTTTATTTTTAAATACTTTCAAATCGATAATAAATCAAAACAAATCTATAAATTTTCAACGCAAACAATTATCACCCTTTCTGGACCGTGAACCCCTATGGTTAAAACTCTCTCTATGTCTGCTGTTCTACTAGGACCACTGATAAGGGTCACATAAGGAGTATTAGTAAGATTAAAAGAACGAAGGGCGGTTTTAAGGTCTGGGAAGATCCTGCTTTTAGGAAGGATAGCTATGTGAATCTCTGGTAAACTTGAGACCAACCTTTTCTGTATGTGGTTAGAAACCTCTATCAAAGAACCAGACTCAGCTATAGCCCCGTCTACTTCGTTTATACCTATTTTAGCTTGACTTGCTATTTCTGGGGTAAATTCAAAGGTAATCTGAGGGAGGTCTGCTAAAAGGTCTTCTTTTCTCTCCCCATCCAAAAACCAGGTATCATACCAAACAACTGATTTTTTGTCCTCAGATGAGGTGTTTTCTTTTATAAATCCTTTTATAAACTCTAAAGCTTCTTTTCGGTTTTTAAAAGAATATACCTCTGCCATCAAAGCAGAAGCCTTTTCTTTAAAAAGTTCAAACATTATGATTCCCTCCTGTAAGCCTCTGCAAGCAGGCTTATCACATGTTTTACCTTTGCGTTAACCTTATACCTCTGTGTACCTTCTCCTAACTGCATCATACAGGCAGGACATTCTGTGGCTACCACCTCTGCTTTGGTATTTTTTACATCTTCCATCTTGGACTGAAGTATCTTTAAGCTGGTATCTGCGTAAGCTAAGTGATAAGAACCACCGCT
Organism: Thermodesulfobacterium sp.; assembly: GCF_030445475.1. Lineage (NCBI taxonomy): Bacteria > Pseudomonadati > Thermodesulfobacteriota > Thermodesulfobacteria > Thermodesulfobacteriales > Thermodesulfobacteriaceae > Thermodesulfobacterium > Thermodesulfobacterium sp. Next base: position 13,185 of record NZ_JASUTP010000027.1, read on the forward strand.
TCCACAACAGGCATCTGGTTTTTTCATCTCGACCAACTCAACCCCTGGAATAGCTTTTAAGATTTCTCTTGGCTCTACCCAAACCTTCATAGATTTTTTAAGATGACAAGGATCATGATAGGTTACCTTAAGCTTTAACTCTGCCTTTGGCTTTTTAAGCTTGATAACTTTTAAAAGAAAACTGGTAATATCGTATACCTTTTCAGCCCATTTTTTAGCTTTTGCCTCGTATTCTTGATCACCCTCAAAGATTAAAGGGTATTCATGTTTCAAGGCACTTCCACAAGAAGCACATGCAGTTATGATGTATTCTGGGTTTATCCTTTCAAAAAGGTCCAAGTTGTTTTTAGCCAGCTCCTTTGCTTTTTCTATATCTCCATGCACCATAACAGGCATACCACAACAGTTCTGTCCCTTAGGGATTAAAGTTTTAATCTCGTTTTTCTTTAAGACCAGCAGAATATCATCTCCTATTTCTGGATAAAGATAGTTTATAGAACATCCGGTAAAAAATAAAGCCGTAGCCTGAGGGTTGGGGACCTCTACCACCTCAGATGTACTATCCCTAAAAGACTTAGAGGCAAACTCTGGAAGCACAAAGGATTCATCAAACCTCTTTCCAAGGGTTCTCAAGAAAGCCCTTGGGGCCCTAAGTTTAGGCCCCCGTTTTTCTAAAAAGAACCCTTGCATTTTAGAAAAAGCTTTTAACCCCTTATCAAAAAGAGATGGATGAGTTAAAGCCCAAAAAGCTAATTTTTTTACCCAAGGTTTACCTAAATCTTTTGCAAGCTTATGTCTTAGTGCCAAAATAATTTTATCGTACTTTACCCCTGTAGGGCAGGCAAGCATGCAGGACTTACATACCAAACAGTTATAGATAAGGTTCATAAGATCCTTATCGCGAATTTTACCTTCTAAGTAGGCCTCTCCTAAGGCAATCTTACCTCTGGCAACTGCACTTTCCTTTACCTCAGTCCCATAAACAGGACAAACAGCCATGCAGTTGCCACACTTCATACATCTTATAAGTTCTCTCTTTAAAGCCTCATCGCTTTCAAAGACACTTTTTCCCACCGTTTAATCCTCCATAGGGACTAATTTTCCAGGATTTAAAATATTGTCAGGGTCCAAAGCCTTTTTAAGACGTTTCATAACCTCAATGCCAGAGCTACCGATTTCATTCTTCAGATACTTTTTCTTGGCTATCCCTATTCCATGTTCTCCTGAAAGCGTTCCTCCAAGCTTTAAAGCAGCCTCAAAGATTTCGTCTATGGCTTTATCAAGTCTTGCCATCTCGTCTTTATCCATAGGGTCAACCAAGATGGTGGGATGAAGGTTCCCGTCTCCAGCATGACCAAAGGTTCCTATGGTAAGATTGTATTTTTTAGCGATTTCCTGGATAGCTCTTAACATGTCTACAATCTTAGTTCTAGGAACAGTTGCGTCCTCTAACACTGTAGCCGGCTTTATTTGAGCCAAAGCAGGAAGAGCTGCCCTTCTTGCTGCCCAGAGGTTGTCTCTTTCTTGGTCTGTTTCTGCAACTTTGTATGTTCCTTTATTTTTTTGTATTACCTCTATTACCTTTGTTGCCTCTTCCTCTACCCCATCTTTTCCGTTTCCGTCGACCTCTATAAGCAACAACGCAGCAGCATCGGTAGGTAGACCTACTTTAGCAAAGTTTTCTACAGTCCGTATGGTCATGTTATCCATAATCTCTAAAGTAGCAGGTATAACGTGAGCCCTTATGATGTCTGTAACCGTTTGTCCTGCATCTTCAAGGGTACCAAAAAAGGCTATCATAGATTTTCTGTACTTAGGTGCAGGGATAAGCTTTAAAATTACCTCGGTAATAATACCCAAGGTTCCTTCAGACCCTACAAAGAGTCCGGTAAAATCATAGGCGGTAACGTTTTTAACGGTTTTTCCTCCAAATCTAAACACCTCTCCAGTAGGTAGAACCACCTCCATACCCATTACATAGTGTTTGGTAACCCCATACTTAAGACCTCTTAAACCACCTGCGTTTTCTGCTACGGTTCCTCCGATGGTAGCCACTGCCATAGACCCAGGGTCTGGAGGATAGATTAAACCATACTTAGCCACCTCTGCATTAAGGGTAGCTACTACCACCCCAGGTTGCACCGTTGCGGTAAGATTGTCAGTATCTATTTCTAAAATCTTGTTCATCCTTTGAAAGGAGATTACCACTCCTTTACTTAAGGGGACAGGGCCCCCGCTTAAACAGGTCCCTGCCCCTCTTGGATAGATAGGTACTTTATTCTCTCGACAAAGCTTAACTATTCCCTGTACCTGCTCTGTAGTTTGAGGGAAAAGCACCGCCCCAGGAATTTCCCTGGGAATCCCTGGGGTAGCATCATAACTGTAGGTTATAAGCTCTGATTCTTTGGTTAAAACATTTTCCTCTCCTAAGAGAGAAATACAGGCATTTATAAAGGCATTACTTAACATAATTTGCCCCCTTGCCTACAATTCTTGAAATGATTACCAATAAAATCGAAGCTACAAAGGTAGCTATAAGTATGTTATATCCTTCCTGAACTGCCGCTTGTGCAGCTGAAGCAGCTTTAGCAGTCTCTACCGCCTTTTCCCAGACAGGTATCATCCAAGTAAACACATAGGCCTGTAACATCGCAAGAATTCCCATCAAGAAAGTTAAAATTACAGAATGTTTAAAGGTAAATCTAAAAATATCTCCCTCTTTTCCGCTAAGACCGGTTGCTGCAGTAGCCACAGCTATAGACTGAGGAGAGATCATCTTACCCATAACACCACCGGAGGAGTTGGTAGCTACCGTAAGCACAGGGTCTATACCGATCTGTCTTGCAGTAACTTCTTGAAGTTTACCAAAAAGAGCGTTGGTAGAGGTATCAGAACCAGTCATAAACACTCCTAACCAACCAAGGAAGGCAGAGAAAAGCGGGAATAAAAATCCGGTAGAAGCAAAAGCCAATCCCAAGGTAATAGCCATACCAGAATAGTTCATAAGATAAGCAAATCCTAAAATAATTCCGATGGTAAGGATTGCCCATTTAAGAGAATTAAGGGTTTTTCCTGCAACTCTGATCGCGGTAGAAATAGAAGCACCTACTACAGGTATAGAAAGAATAGCTGCAAAAAGAATAGAGGTTCCTGCGGCGCTAAGGATATTCCAGGTATAAACTGCTGCCTTCGGCTTACCTACATAGTCTATTACCTCTTTGTCAAGTCCAACGATAGGAAATTTTAAGGTCAAAATCTGGTCTAAAGCTACTTTAACTGACTTAACACCCCAAGCAGCAACAAAAATAGAAAGGAGTATAAAAGGGGCCCATGCCCTAAAAACCTGACCTAAGGTGTACTGGAGCTTAGCCTTTTCTACCACTTCTTCATGTTCAAAGGTCCAAACCTCCTTAGGATGCCAAATCCTTACAAAAATAGCTGTACAGAGGATAGTTACGATAGAAGATAAAATATCTGGAAGATATGGACCTAAATAGTTAGAAACCAAAAACTGTGTAATAGCAAAAGAACCACCAGCAACGAGAAGAACCGGCCAGATTTCTAAGCTCTTTTTCCATCCTGCCATAACCACCGACATATAAAAAGGAATAAGCACACTAAAGAAAGGAAGCTGTCTTCCTACCATCTTGGATAAGGCCATTAAGTCTACTCCTGACACCTGAGCACCAACCACGATAGGAATTCCAATAGCACCAAAGGCAACTGGTGCAGTGTTTGCCAAAAGGGCTATACCAGAGGCATAAACAGGGTTAAATCCAATACCTGCAAGCATGGCTGCAGAGATAGCAACCGGAGTACCAAATCCAGCCGCACCCTCTAAAAACGCTCCGAAACAAAAGGCTATAAGGATAGCCTGAACCCTTCGGTCGTTACTTATCGCGGCTAAAGAGTTTTTGATGATTTCAAACTGCTTTGTTTCTACAGAAAGATTATAGAGATAAATGGCGGTAATAACAATCCATGAAACAGGCCATAGGCCAAAGAGAAAACCATAAAAAGTAGAAAGCACCGCCAGGTTAACAGGCATCTTGTAAACAGTAACAGCTATTATTAAAGCTATAAAGACAGCACCTAACGCAGCCCAGTGCCCCTTCATCCTTTTATAGGCTAAAGCCCAAAAAAGGAAAAAGATGGGGATAGCTGCTACCAAAGCCGACAAACCAATGTTACCAAGAGGATTTACATCCATCTGCCAAGCCATAAACCTACCCTCCTTTTAAAGGATTTTTAATAAATTTTCTCTTAGTTGCCACTTATACTCCTTTTTAAACTTAAGTCAAGTCCAAAATTTTTTGGTATTTTATTAAATTTCTGAAAAAACTTTAGAGAAAAATATCTCAATATCTTTCTTCCTCTTTTTATTTTACTTTTTCTTACTTTTTCATTTTAAAGAAACTTCAAAAAACTTAATAACCCTAAACTGCCAACAGGAATTTATGATCATTCATGATTCCCCTATTTTTCAGTTGCTCTAAGGATTTTATAACATTCACCTATCAGAGGCCATCAAACTCTCTTAACTTCAAAATCTCAAGAACTAACTAACCTTTAAACTTCTTTGAGCACTTGCTCTCGTCGATGACTTACTAAATATCTCCCTAAATATCTCTATAATTAAAAACCTTAATAGACCAAATTATGCCTTTACCTGTTTCAAACAAAAGATACTCCCTTCGCAATATATTAAATCCACCCTTATTCTACCCTTATTATGCTTGTTGGTGAAGGCCATATTTGGAAGTTTTTAAAGAGGATATAGAAACAATATTTTTTATATATGTATTATAAAATTATAAAATATATCTATAAGATTGAGAACATGTCACCAAAATTTAAAATTTAAAAATATTTTCAAAAAAACTTTAACTTCTTTTGCCCTCCACACAAAATGTTTTTTTGGATTAATGATATATCAATATATATTTTAAAATTAAACAAAATAATATAAAAAAGTATTTAAAAAGTAAACTATAAAGAAAATTAACAAAAATCAGCAAAAATTTTTGAAATAACACAAATCAGAAGAAAAAAATTTGTTAATTCTAAAAATTAGCAAATTTTTCTGGTTGACTTTAAAATCGATCTGTTTTATTTTTAAAGCAACCTAAGGCAAGATACTGTGAAAAAAATAACTTAAAGAGGGGAATAAGATGCTGGATTTTATCTTTAAACCTGAGAGTATCGCGGTGGTAGGTGCCTCTGAAGAAGAAAAAAAGATCGGTCATGTTATCCTAAAAAACCTTTTAACCCAAGGCTATGCAGGCAAGCTCTTTCCGATAAACCCAAAACGCAAAGAAATATTAGGACTTAAGTGTTATCCCTCGGTTTCTGCAGTAGGAGAAAAAATAGATTTAGCTGTGATTGTAGTTCCGGCCAAAGTAGTACCTTCGGTTATAAAAGATTGCGGAGAAGCTGGGGTTAAAGGAGTAGTTGTTATTACTGCAGGATTTAAAGAAACTGGAGAAGAGGGAGCCAAGCTTGAAAGGGAGATTTTAGACCTCATCAAAAAGTATGGGATAAGGATGATTGGGCCTAATTGTTTAGGGGTAATAAATACAGAGTTAGGTATGAATGCAACTTTTGCTCCAGAGCTACCTCCTAAAGGAAGGGTTTCTTTCTTTTCTCAGTCTGGAGCCTTAGGGGTAGCTTTAATAGATTGGGCTATAGGTAGTGGTTTTGGTTTTGGAAAATTTGTTAGTTTTGGTAACAAAGCTGACCTAAACGAAACAGACTTTTTGGAGTACTTTGGAGAAGACGAAGATACAGACATTATCCTTGGATATATAGAGGATGTTAAAGACGGAAAACGTTTTATAGAAGTAGCAAAAAGAGTAGCTAAGAAAAAACCTGTTATCCTCATAAAATCTGGTGCAACAGAGGCTGGTGCCAGAGCAGCTTCCTCTCATACAGGGGCTTTAGCTGGATCAGACAGAGCCTTTACAGAAGCTTTTAGAAAGGCTGGAGTTATAAGGGTAGAAGGAATAAAAGAACTTTTTGAGGTAGCAGAAGTTTTTAAAAGCGGAAAGTTTCCTTCAGGGGAAAAACTGCTTATCGTGACCAACGCAGGTGGGCCAGGGATTATCGCTGCAGATACTGCAGAAAAAAATGGATTAAAACTATATCCTATGTCAAAAGAATCTATCGAATACTTAGCAGAAAAGCTACCTCCTACAGCTGCCCTTTACAACCCTGTAGACGTAATAGGAGATGCGACCTCAGAAAGATATGCGGTAGTTTTAGAAAGGGCAATGGTTGATCCTAACGTAGACGGGGTTTGTGTAATCCTTACTCCTCAGGCGGTGACAGATGTAGAAAATGTAGCAAAGATAATGTTAGAAAAAAGTAAAGAGACAGAAAAACCCTTTGTAGGTTGTTTCATAGGAGGACCCAAAGTCAGAGAAGCAACCTCTTACTTAAAGACAAACAACATAGCTTGTTATGAAGACCCACTAATAGCTATAAATGCCTACAGTAAGTTAGTACATTACGTCAAATACAAACACAGGGAAGAAGATGAATACATAAAATTTCCTATCTCCGAAGAAGTTAAAAAAGAAATAGGATTGATGCTTGAAGCACTTAGAGATGCTGGGGTAAGTGTAATAGGAGAAGAAAATGCCATGAAAATATTAAGTCTTTATGGGATAGAGTTTCCCAAAAGAGGGCTTGCCAGAACTGCTGATGAAGCAGTTAGGATAGCAGAACAAATAGGTTATCCGGTAGTTATGAAGATCAGCTCCCCCCATATCATCCATAAAACTGATGTAGGGGGGGTAAAAATAGGTCTTAAAGACGAAAAAGAAGTAAGAGAAGCCTTTCTTGAGATGACGATAAATGTTAAAAGGGCCATGCCTGGGGCGTATATCAAAGGGGTTAACATTTACGAAATGGTAACCGGAGGGAAAGAGGTTATCTTAGGGGTATCTTACGATAATACCTTTGGTCATATGATAATGTTTGGATTAGGTGGGGTTTATGTGGAGGTGCTAAAGGATGTAAGTTTTAGGCTTACACCTGTAGGTAAAAGAGAAGCTTACGAAATGATAGAAGAAATAAAAGGGAAAAAACTCTTAGAAGGAGTGAGAGGAGAAAAACCCTGTGATAAAGACGCTATAGTAGATAAAATCCTAAGATTATCTCAGCTGGTTGAAGAGTTTCCTATTATAAAAGAGATAGATATTAACCCTTATTTAGTAAAAGAAGTAGGAGGTGTAGCTTTAGATGCAAGGATTATCATAGGGTGATACCCGTTGAAGCTTAAAAATCGAAAAAAACAAGGGGGTAAGGAGATGAAAACCATATTTTTGGTATCAAACAAACCGTTTACCGGAAGAAACGTTTTAGCCTTAGGCCTTGCTCTAAACCTGAAAGAAAAAGGAAGTAAAGTGGGTTATATGAAGTTGATAGGCAAGGTGCCTGTCAAGGTAGGAGATAAAATTCTTGATGAAGAGGCGATGTTTATCCATAAAGTCTTAGAGCTTGAGGACCCTGTAGAATGGTCCTGCCCGTTTGTGTTTACCTATGATGTACAGTACAAACTGTTTGAAGGAGAAGACATATCTGTAGACCAGCAGATAAGAGAGGTTATAAAAAAACAGGCTGAACTTAAGGATTACCTTTTTGTGGTT
>NZ_JASUTP010000008.1:0-52874 GCF_030445475.1 Thermodesulfobacterium sp.
TTCCATATGTTTAATTAAATGCTTGAGTCGAAAAGGGGGAGTAAAGAAATAAATCAAACTCTTTAGAAAAAAGAGGAAAATTCCCCCTGAATCTTCAAGAACTTTAAGGAAACTTTTTCCTAAGAACCTTAAGATGTTCATTCTAATATAGCCCCTCTTGAACTTGATTATACTAAACTATAATATTTTTTCAATACTCCTTCTACTTTTTTCTTCAAAGGTTTCCATCTCTTCTTACGTTCCTCAAGTTCCCTTTCTGAAACTTTGAGTTCAAGCTTTCTCTGGGGTATGTCTATTTCTATCAAATCTCCTTCTTTAACCAAAGCAATAGGGCCTCCCTCTGCAGCCTCAGGAGACACATGTCCTATACAAGCCCCTTGGGTGCCTCCACTAAATCTTCCGTCGGTAATAAGGGCTACAGAACCACCCAAACCCATTCCTACTATGGCTGAAGTAGGAGAAAGCATCTCTCTCATCCCAGGCCCACCCTTAGGGCCTTCATACCTTATGACTACAACGTCACCTTTCTTAATCTTTCCGGCTAAGATAGCCTGATAGGCCTCTTCTTCAGAGTCAAAAACCCTTGCAGGACCAACATGTTTTAACATCTCAGGCAAAACAGCACTGGTCTTAACCACCGCTCCCTCAGGGGCTAAATTTCCATAAAGAATAGCGATACCTCCCTCTTTATGGTAGGGATTTTCTACCGGTCTTATAACCTCCCTGTCTAACACCTCTACATCTTTTAAAAGTTGTTTTAATGTTTTTCCTGAAACTGTCTTTACATCCAGGTGAATAAGGTTCAACTTAGAAAGCTCCTTTAAAACCGCTGGTATTCCTCCAGCAAAATGCAAATCTACCACGCTATGATAACCGGCAGGAATAAGCTTAGCAAGTACTGGAGTTTTTTTAGAAATCTCATCAAACACCTTTAAATCTAAATCTACTTTGGCTTCTTTGGCTATAGCCATAAGATGTAAGACTGTGTTGGTAGAACACCCAAGTGCCATATCAACGGCTATAGCGTTTTCAAAAGACTTTCTGTTGATGATCTTTCTTGGGGCAAGTCCCTTTTCTACAAGTTCTACGATTTTTTTCCCTGTTTCTTTGGCTAAACGGATACGGTCAGCAAAAACAGCAGGAATAGTTCCATTTCCTGGGAGAGCTATTCCTATAGCCTCAGATAAACAATTCATCGAGTTAGCAGTAAACATCCCCGCACAGGAACCGCAGGTAGGACAAGCACAACTCTCAAGTTCTTTTAGCTCGTCTTCTGTCATGGCTTTTTTCTGAACCTTTCCTATGGCTTCAAACACAGAAATAAGGTTCACCCTCTGTTTTTTATAAACTCCTGTAAGCATGGGGCCACCTGCTATCAAGATAGAAGGAATGTTTACCCTAAAAGCTGCCATCATCATGCCAGGAGTGATTTTATCACAGCTTGTAACCAGTACCAGACCATCAAAGGCATGGGCATGGGCCATGATTTCTATAGAGTCTGCGATGATATCTCTACTCGGAAGAGAATAGCGCATTCCTTCATGGTTCATGGCAATCCCATCGCAAACCCCTATAACCCCAAACTCAACAGGCACCCCTCCTGCTTCTCTTACCCCAGCTTTAACCGCTTCTACGATTTGTCTTAAATGTATATGCCCTGGGATGATCTCGTTAAAAGAATTAGCGATTCCTATGAGAGGCTTGTTTAGTTCGTTGTCTGTAAACCCTAACGCTTTTAGTAAAGACCTATGGGGAGCCCTCTCTATACCTTTTTTAATCCGATCGCTTCTCATGTTGTCCTCCACTATTAGTGGTATCTTTGTTATTTTATTGAAATTAAACCTTGCTGTCAAGAAAAAATGTATTAAATTTAAAAAAAACTTTTTAGTAGGGGGATCTTTTATGATTAAAGATGCGGTGGAACAAGCCTTAGCTAAAGTAAGACCTATGTTGCAGGCTGATGGTGGAGACGTAGAGCTTGTAGAGGTTACTCCAGAAGGGGTGGTAAAGGTTAGGTTAAAAGGTGCTTGTGGTTCTTGCCCCATGTCTACCATGACCCTAAAAATGGGTATCGAAAGATACTTAAAAAAAGAGGTCCCTGAGGTAACAGAAGTAGTAGCCGTTTAATTGATTTTAAATTTTTAAAAAATAGTCTAAAAGGGGTATAAAGGTATGGCCAGGGTTACGATAGAAGATTGTCTAAAAAAAGTACCAGGCAGGTTTAGATTGGTACACTTAGCCATAGAAAGAGTTAAACAATTAAAAGAAGGGGCTGAACCTCTTGTACAGGCAGACAACAAAGAGATTGTGTTAGCTCTTAGAGAAATTGCCGCGGGATTAGTTACTTTTGAAAACATAAAACAGCTTGGTAAAAAAGAAAAAACCTCCTCTCCTTACGAACTAACCGAGATCTTAAAGCAAAAAAGTTCTTCTAAATAAAGGAAAGAATGTCTTACAAAGATTTTTATGAAATTTTAGGGGTTCCAAGAAACGCCTCTCAAGAAGAAATAAAAAGAGCTTATAGAAGACTTGCGCTCAAATATCATCCTGATAAAAACCCAGGTAATAAAGAGGCTGAGGAAAAATTTAAGGAAATTTCTGAAGCCTATCAAGTGCTTTCTGACCCTGAAAAAAGAGCTATCTATGATACTTACGGTTATTCAGGGCTTACTTCTTCTGGTCATAGAAGGTTTGAAGATATAGGAGATATTTTCAAAACCTTTTCTGACATTTTTGAAGAATTTTTTGGGTTTACCTTTGAAGAAAAAAGTCATACCAGACCACGAGATGGAGCTGACCTTTCATATGAAGTAGCAGTAGACTTAGAGGACCTTTTTACAGATAAAGAAATTACGCTTGACATAGAAAAATTGGACCTATGTGAAGATTGTGGGGGATTAGGCTATAATCCTGATAAAGGTTTAAAGATTTGTGAAACCTGTAATGGTAAAGGGAAAATTGTCTACACCGAAGGATTTTTTAGAATTGCTTATGCTTGTCCAGACTGCAGAGGTAGAGGTTCTACTTATGTAGAAATCTGTAAGACATGCAACGGCTCGGGCAGGGCTTGGAAGAAAAAACAGATAAAGCTAGTTATTCCTGCTGGGGTAGAAGATGGGACTATTTTACGGATCCCCGGAGAAGGAGAAGCCGGGCTTTATGGAGGTAGGCCAGGAGACCTATACATCAGAGTAAAAGTCAAACCACATTCCCTCTTTTACAGAGAAAAATCTAATCTTATAGGAAATTTAAAGATAAACTTTGTTTCTGCAATTTTAGGAGATGAAGTTAAAGTACCCTTTTTTAAAGAAACCCTATCTGTAAAAATACCCCCAGGGTCTCAACCAGGGGATGAACTTGTTATAGAAAATAAAGGACTTCCTGACCCTAAAACCAAGAAAAGAGGAGACCTTATCCTAAGATTACAGGTAGAGCTTCCCCATAACGTTAGCGAAGAAACAAAAAAACTTTTACAAAAGATAGCTGAAAAAGAAAAAATCGACGGTTCAACCAACAGATTAGAACCATATCAACAGGAGAAAAAAAAGAAAAAAGAAAGTTTTTGGAAAAAGTTTATTTTTGGAAGTAGGTAATGGCTGATTTTACCCATTTAGACTCCCAAGGCAATCTTTTTATGGTAGATGTAGGAGGAAAACCTGCGACTGAGAGAATAGCCATCGCTAAGGCTGAGGTAGTCTTTCCTGAAGAAATCTACCCTAAGATAATATCTCAAGATATCCCTAAGGGAGATTTCTTAGCCTGTGCTAAGGTTGCAGGAATTTTAGGGGCTAAAAAGACTTCTGAGCTTATTCCTCTTTGTCATCCTTTGCCCATCTCTAAGGTAGACCTTAATTTTAGGTTTATTCCTGAAAGGTATGTGCTTGAAATCGAGGGTATGGTAAAGACTGTAGGGCAAACCGGGGTAGAGATGGAGGCCTTAACTGCAGTAAGCATTGCTGCTCTTACCGTTTATGATATGTGTAAAGCCCTTGATAAGCGTATCAAAATCACCAACATCAGGTTGGTTTATAAAACTGGTGGAAAAAGTGGTGAAGTAGTATTAGAAGAACAACCTGGAAAGGAGGATTTCTGATGGATAAGGAAAAATTAGCCATGTTTAAAGAACTTTTGCTAAAACGTCGAGAAGAAATTCTAAAGGATGTTTTAGAAACCAAAAAAGAGTTGGTGGAAGAGTATGAACCTTTAGCAGACGCCATCGACCAGGCCACACGTGAAAGTAATCTGGCTTTTGAGTTAAGACTAAGAGACAGAGAACAAAAACTGTTAAAGAAGATTGACAAAGCCCTAAAAAAAATAGAAGACGGAACCTACGGAATATGTGAAGCCTGCGGAGATGAAATAGACGAAAAAAGGCTTCTTGCAAGACCTGAGGCCACCCTTTGTATCGAATGTAAAAAAGCCCAAGAAAGGATGGAAAAAATCAGAGGAGAATAAATAAACCAGCACTTTTGTGAGAAGACAAGACAGGTTTATCGAGCTTCTTGAGGTTAACCAAAATAACCTCAAAGGGTTTAGTTTAAAACTTCCTTTCTATAGTTTAACAGCAGTTACCGGTGTTTCTGGGGCTGGAAAATCGAGTTTAGTTTTTGACACCCTTTTTGCCGAAGGCCAGAGACGTTATATAGAAACCTTTTCTTCGTATGTAAGACAGTTTTTCGAAAAACTCCCCAGACCTAAGGTTAAAGCTATCTTAAACATCCCCCCAGCTTTAGCCTTTCCTCAAGGAAATAGCATCAAAACTTCACGTTCTACGGTAGCTACCCTTACTGAAATTAGTCACTTTACCAAGATGCTTTATTATTACAACGGGGTCCCTTTTTGTCCTAACTGTAAAAAATACCTTCTACCTCAAACCCCACAGTCTATAGCCAAAGAGATTATCGAAAAATTTTATCAGGTACCACTCTACCTCATAGTTCCTCAAAAACCGCAAGAAAGCTTTGAGCACCTCAAAGAAGGTCTACTTGCTGCAGGATTTTCAAGGGTCTTTTTAGATGGGAAGGTATGTGAAATAGACGAGATAGAAAAAGTCCCTGAAGAAATAGAATTAGTCATACATAGACTTAAGCCTACGGAAAAAGACCTCTTTGATCTTATATCCTCTTTAGAACTCGGTTTTAAACTTTCTCCCTGGATCAAAGTTAGAACTATTTATGGAGAAGAGGCATATTATACCCAAGAAAAAAACTGTCCTCAGTGTGGACTTAAAATACCCGAAAAAACCCCCAATTTATTCTCGTTTAACAGCTCGTTAGGGGCTTGCCCTGAGTGCAAAGGTTTTGGCAACCTGTTGGTGGTAGATTTTGAGGCCTTGGTAAAATATCCAGAAAAACCTGCAACCAAAGGGGCTATCCCTATCCTTGATTTTCCTTTTTTGTTTGAGGTAAAACTGGACCTGATAGAGTTTTTAAGGACTAAAAACATAAACTTAAACCTTCCCTTTAAAGACCTCCCTGAAGAAATTAAGCAAAAAATCTTTTGGGGCGAAGGGGATTGGTACGGACTTAAAGAGCTTATAGACTGGCTCGAAAGTAAACGTTATAAACCCCATATAAGGATCCTTCTTTCAAAGCTAAGAAGAGAAGTAAGCTGTCCTGTCTGTAAAGGAACCAGGTTTAACCCTCAAGCTTTGATGTTTTATGTCAACGGGTTAAACATCGGAGAATTTTACAGTTTAGAAATCAAAGAAGCGGTTAAGTTTATTCAAAACTTTTTAGAACAAAAACCTCAGCCTGCGGAAGAGAGGCTGGCTAAAGAAATATTAAAACGTCTTTCCTATCTTGAAGAAGTAGGTCTTTCTTACCTTACCCTTAGCCGAGCAAGTAAAACCCTTTCTGGGGGAGAAACCAGCAGATGTCTTCTGACAAGAGCACTTTCCTCTAACTTAGTAGAAACCCTTTACTTGATAGATGAGCCAACTACTGGACTTCATCCCAGAGATACCCAAAAAGTGTTAAAACTTCTTGAAAGATTGGTTTCTCAAAAAAACACTGTGGTGGTAGTAGAACACGATCCAGAGATCATTACTCAAGCGGACCTTTTGATAGACTTAGGTCCAGAGGGAGGGGAAAAAGGAGGTCATCTATTATTTTTTGGACCTCCAAAAAATATTTTTAACACAAATACTCCTACAGCTGAAGCTTTAACCGAGATAAGCCAAAAAAGAACCTATTCTTTAACCCACTTTCAACCCTCAGGTTTTATCAGATTTTATGGAGCTAAGAAAAACAACCTAAAAGGATTCTCTTTTTCTCTTCCGCTAAAAGCGATTACCTGCATAGTAGGGGTATCAGGGTCTGGTAAGTCTACCCTTTTAGAAGATATAATTTATCAAGGCCTGGTCGACGCAAAGAATAAACATCCTTTAAAAACCTGTGAAAAGATCGAGGGAGTCAACCGGATCGACCAGGTGTTATACCTTACTCAGGAACCACTGGCTCGGTCCCCTCGCTCGGTAGTAGCAACCTATTTAGACATCATGGTATATTTAAGGAAGCTTCTTGCAAGTACTAATACCGCAAAAAGTTTGGGATATACTGAAACTTGGTTTTCTTTTAACTCAGAACATGCCCAGTGTCCTGCATGCAAAGGTCTTGGTTTTGAGATAATAGAGATGCAATTTTTATCAGACCTAACCATCCCCTGTGAGGTTTGTAAGGGGACCCGATTTAGGGAAGAGATTTTAGAAGTCAGATGGAGAGGGAAAAACATCGCTGAAATGTTAGACCTTACCGTAGAACAGGCTTTAGAGTTCTTCTCAGGACATACACCTCTCAAAAAAACCCTCACCCTCTTAAAAAATCTTGGGATAGGATATCTCAAACTGGGGCAACCCCTTTCTACTCTTTCGGGAGGAGAAGCCCAAAGACTAAAAATAGCGGAATTACTCTCGAAAATAAAAGGAGAAAAATGTCTAATCCTTCTTGATGAACCCACGGTGGGCCTTCATCTAAAAGATATAGAAAAACTGATTTCTTCTTTAAACTACTTAAAAAGCTTAGGGCACACGGTGGTAATAGTAGAACATCATCCCGAAGTTATCTTAAACTCTGATTGGATACTGGAGCTTGGTCCTGGGGGCGGAGAAGAGGGAGGAGAACTTCTTTTCCAAGGGCCCTTTTCTGAGTTTATCAAAAATCCAGAAGTACAGACTCAAACCTCTGTTTATCTAACAGAATATCTCGATGGCCTAAACCTTAAAGATAAAGCCGAAGCCCCCAAAAACTATCGCTACGACGAAGATCTTATAAAACTCAGAGGGATTAGGCATCATAACTTAAAAAACATAGACTTAAACCTACCAAGGAAACAGTTGATAGTAATCACCGGGGTTTCTGGTTCTGGAAAATCTACCCTTGCGTTTGATGTGGTGTTTGCGGAAGGGCAAAGAAGATTTTTAGAAACTTTACCCACTTATTTGAAACAGTTTTTTAAGCTTTATGAAGAGATAGATTATGATCTCATTTCAGGGATACCGCCTACGGTAGCGTTAGAACAGCGGTCAGGAGAACTTTCTCCCAAATCTACGGTAGGGACTATTACCGAGATCCTTCCTTATCTTAGGCTTCTTTATTCTAAGGTTAGCAAGGCCTACTGTCCTAAATGTGAAAGGGAGCTAAAACCTCATGAACCAAAGGAGTTGTTTGACTTAGCTTTAGAGTTTTTAAAAAAAGAAAAAGCTTCAAACATTACCCTTCTTGCTCCTTTGGTAAAACACAGAAAAGGAATCTACAAAAATCTGTTTGATAAACTGCTTGCCAACCTATATCATAAGGTCAGAATAAACGGAGAATTCTACCACATTCCTCCTATCCCTGCTCTTTCAAGGTTTAAAGAATATACGATTGAGGTGGTGTTAGCTCAAGAAATAGATTGGCAAGAAGAGTGGTTTGAAAAGATTTTTTACAAAGGGCTTGAACTTGGAAAAGGAGAGGTTTTGATAAAAACCGATAAAAGGGAAGTACTTTTTAGTCAAAAAAGAACCTGCTCTTTATGTGGAATAAGTCTTCCTGAACCAGACCCGTTGCTTTTTGCCTTTAATTCAAAGGTAGGAGCTTGTCCTAATTGTGGAGGACTTGGTAGACTTGAAGAAAAACCATGCCCTGATTGTAACGGTTCAAGATATCGTAAAGAGGTTTTTTCTTATAAAATTAACGGAATTTCTTTGCCTGAATTGTCTAACTTAAGTCTCTACGAAGTAAAAAAATTTTTAGAGGGACTTAAGTTTGAAGGTATACAACAAAAAATAGCCGAAGAACTAATTTCTGAAACTCTCTCAAGACTTAATTATTTAATAGACTTAGGTGTAGGATATCTTACCTTAGGTAGGTCTGCAGACACCCTATCTTCAGGAGAAGCCAAAAGGGTAAGAATTTCAGCAGAAATAGGTAGCAATCTCACAGGGGTAGCCTATATCCTCGATGAACCTACCATCGGGCTTCATCCTAAGGATACACAAAAATTAATAGAGGTGTTAAAAAAACTCAGGGATAAAGGAAATACCTTGATAGTAGTTGAACATGACGAAGATACGATTTTGGCAAGCGACTTTATAGTAGACTTGGGACCAGGAGGAGGAAAAAGAGGAGGACAGGTACTTTTTAGCGGACCTTCTAAAGAATTTTTAAGATCTTCCTCACCTACAGCTGAAGTAATTAAAGATCCAAACAGAAAAACCCTGAAAAGTTTTAAGCGCAATCCTAAGGAATTCTTATTACTTAAAGAGGCTTCCCTAAGAAACCTTAAAAATATCAACGTTTCTTTTCCCTTAAACGCTCTTACGGTAGTAGTAGGAGTTTCAGGCTCAGGGAAGTCTACTTTATTAGAGGAATGCCTTTACGAAAATCTAAAAAGACTATTAGAAAAAGAAAAAAATGTTCTTTACGGGGTAAAAAGTATAGAAAACTGGGAAAAAATCAAAAGGGTATATTTAGTAGACCACCAACCTATAGGAAACACCCCAAAATCTACCCCTGCTACCTATGTAGGAGTTTTTACCGACATCAGAAAGGCCTTTGCCAACACTTTATTGGCTAAACAGAGAGGTTACAAAGAAGGCAGATTTTCCTTTAATACCAAAGAAGGACAGTGCCCTTATTGCAATGGACAGGGATATGAAAAGATAGAGATTAAATTTTTACCTGCAGTTTATCAAAAATGTGAATACTGTGGAGGTAAACGGTATAATCCAGAAACCTTGGAAGTTTTGTTAAAAAATAAAAACATCGCAGAGGTCCTTGAGATGGACTTTGCTGAAGCTGTAGAATTTTTCAGCAACTACCCCTCGATCCAACATAAGCTTAAAATCCTTTGCGATATTGGCCTTGACTATCTAACCTTAGGACAGCCAAGTCCAACCTTGTCTGGAGGAGAAGCTCAGAGGATAAAGCTTGCCAAAGAGTTTATCAAGTCTTCTCAACCTGGGAACCTTTATCTTCTTGATGAGCCTACCACAGGACTTCACATAAAAGACGTAGAAAAATTAGCAGAACTCTTACAAGGTTTAATCCAGAAAGGCCATACAGTAATCGTGATAGAACATAACCTTGAACTTATCAAATGGGCAGACTGGGTAGTAGAACTCGGACCTGAAGGAGGAGAAAAAGGAGGAGAAATCCTTTTTCAAGGTCCGATAGAAGATTTCTTAAAAGCTTCTACCCCTACCTCTAAAATCCTTAAAAAATATCTTAAGTTGACCTAAATCAAGGTTTTTTTATTTAGGTCAGTTTATATTTTAACTAAACTTATAAAAAATAAAAAGGAGGGCATATATCGATGAAAGCCTCTAAGATTATAGAAATAGACGAGGAACTCTGCAATGGATGTGGTCAGTGTGTAATTGCCTGCCACGAAGGGGCGATAGCTATCGTCAATGGCAAGGCTAAGCTTGTAGCAGAAGAGGTATGTGACGGGCTTGGGGCTTGCATAGGTGAATGTCCTACCGGTGCTATAAAACTTATAGAAAAACCTCAAACTTCCTCTTTCTTACCTTGTGGATGTCCCTCTCATCAAATTAAAGAGTTTATTCCTAAAAACCAACCTACTGGTGCAACCGAAATACCTTCTTCCCTTTCTCATTGGCCGGTTAAACTTAGATTAGTCCCGCCTTCTGCTAAATTTTTAAAGGGAGCTAATCTATTGATTTGTGCAGACTGTGTAGCTGTAGCTTATCCCCACCTTCATACCCATCTTCTTCCTGGCAAGAAAATCCTAACGGGATGTCCTAAGTTTGACCCACCTGAGTTATACTGGGAAAATTTATCTGAGATTTTACATCAAGCCCAACCGAATGGTTTAGAAATAGCCATCATGGAAGTGCCTTGTTGCAAAAATTTGGTTAAACTGCTCTTAGACGTAAGAAAAACTTTAAGCCAAAAACTTCCCTTTAAGGTCTACACCATTAGTATAGACGGAAGGCTTAAAGATATAGAGGAGGTTTAAAGGATGAAACAAGATATGGTTATGCCCTATGGAATTTCATCTGTAGCTTACGAGATTATTACCTGCTTTGGTCCAAAAGGATGTCCTAACGCTATAAACCGTCCTCTCGAGCTTATAAAAACCCTTGAAAATGTACTTAAAAACTCTCAACTGGATGATTTTATAAAAAACAAACTAAAAGGGCAACCTTTAAAACCCCATCACCGGTTTAAAGTCTCCATTTCAGACTGTCCGAACGGGTGTTCCCAGCTTTATATCGCTGACTTTGGAATCCATAGTTTTGTTAAAATAAAACACGATGATAGTTTGTGCACTCTATGTGACAATTGTGTAATTTCTTGTGAGGAAGGGGCGATTAAAAAAGTCGATCAAAAAATTGTAATAGACAATAAAAAATGTATAGGATGTGGTGGATGTATAAAAGCTTGTCCTGAAGGAGCTATAAAAGAAACCTATAGAGGTTATAAAATCTACGTCGGAGGGAAACTGGGGAGACATCCAAGACTGGCTTCCTTTTTAACCAAGGCTTCACCTGAAGAAGTTCCGGTTTACTTGAAAAACTTGATAGAGTTTTACCAAAACCACAACGAAAAAGGAGAAAGGGTGGGGGCTATGATAGAAAAGATGGGATGGCAAAAGGTAAAAAAACTTTTAAACCAAAAATCCTAAACCTAATTTTTTATAAACCAACTGCCTTTTTTAAAAGTTTAACTTCTTCTTCAGAAAGAGGAACTATTTCTGATGGTTTGAGTTCTCCTAATTCAACAGGACCTATCGCTATCCTTTTTAAACCTACAACCTTATAGCCTAAGCTTCCAAACATTCTTTTTATCAAATGATATCTCCCTTCCCTAACCTCTATCTTTATCCACCTTTTAGTCTCATCTAAAAAAGAAGCTGTACACGGTAAGGTCTTGCCGTCAGAAAGCTCAACCCCTTGTTCTATCTTTTTCAGGTCTAATTCAGTTATTTCTTTATCCAGCCAAACCTGATAGGTCTTAACAAGCTTCCATTTAGGATGCATCATCCTATGGGCAAGAACACCATCATCAGTAAAGATTAGCAGTCCTTCCGCATCCTTATCAAGTCTTCCCACAGGAAAAATCCTGTTTAATCCTGGCAGATCCTTAGGAAGAAAATCCATTACCGTAAGGTCCTTGTCTGACTTAGAGGTAACACACCCTCTGGGTTTATAGAATTTATAATAAAAACCTTCTACCTTACCCCTAACTTCTTTTCCGTCGATCTGAACCACATCCTTTTCAAGGTTAACCTTTACCCCTGGGTCTGTTACCTTTATACCGTTAATCGTAACCCTACCCCTTTTGATTAAAAGAGCTACCTCTTTTCTTGAACCAATCCCAAGTTTAGAAAGAAATTTATCTAAGCGCATCCTTTCACCTATTTACATTCAGCCCAAGACTTACCAAAGGCAAAATTAACCTTAATAGGTACTTTCAGAACATAATCAAGGCCTAAAAAACTGAAAGGAGCTTCCATCACCGAAGGAGCTATATCCTTTATCACCTCTACTTCTTCTTCTGGCACCTCAAGAAGAAGTTCGTCGTGAATTTGTAAAAGAAGACGGGACTTTAGCTTTTTCTGTTTAATTTGCCTATAAAGGGCTACCATAGCTACCTTGATAAGGTCTGCGGCAGAGCCTTGTATCGGGGTATTTACTGCCATGCGAAACCCTAAGTCTCTTACAGTTTTATCAGAACTAAATACTTCAGGAATATAACGTTTTCTCCCGGCTAAGGTCTTAACATACCCATGGTTTTTAACAAATTCTATCGTTTCTTCTATGTATTTTTTAACACCAGGATACCGCTGGAAATACCTTGTTATGATCTCTTCTGCCTCTTTTACCGAAATTCTAAGCTCTTTACTTAAGCCGTAAGGACTCATCCCATAGGCAATCCCAAAGTTTATAGCCTTGCTAACCCTTCTCATTTCAGGGGTTACTTTATCAGGAGTTACCCCAAATACCTCACAGGCTGTAAAGGTATGGATGTCCTGCCCTTCATTAAAGGCCTTTATAAGATTTTCGTCTTCAGAAAAATGAGCTAAAATCCTGAGTTCTATTTGTGAGTAGTCTAAACTACAAAGCCACCAGCCTTCTTCTGCTATAAATACTCTGCGAATTTCTAAACCTTCCTCTCCTTTTATGGGAATGTTTTGCAGGTTTGGGTTTTGCGAACTAATCCTACCTGTGGCTGTTCCTGTTTGGTTAAACTCTGTGTGGATACGAGAAGTAAGGGGTCTGACATACCTTAAAAAAGGCTCAAGGTAGGTGCTCAATATTTTCTGAGTAGTACGATATTGCAAAAGAAGCCTGGCAAAGGGATGTAAAGGAGCTAGTTCTTCAAGCACCTCTGCGTCGGTAGAAGGAGCCGAACTTTTAGGAGTCCTTTTTATAGAAGGGAGGTTCAGTTTATTAAAGAGGATTTCACCTACCTCTCTTGAAGAACGAGGATTAAATCTTTTCCCTGCCAGCTTAAAAAGTTCTTCTTCAATTTTTTTTATTTTGTCTCGATATTGTTGTACTAAAGTTTTTACATAAACCAAATCAATCTTTATCCCAACTTCTTCCATCTCGTTTAAAACCATACTTAAAGGTGCCTCTACCTTAAACAACCAAGAAGAAAGCCCCTCTTCTTCTAACCTTGCTAAAAGCTCTTTACCTAACCTTCTTAAACTGACTACCTTTATCCCTGATAATTCTTCAGAAACCCTGTTTATTCCGTTAAGATTTAGGTCTAAGTATTCCTGAAATAAAAAGTTTAAATCATAAACCTTTAATCCGGGATTTAAAAGATAAGCTGCTAACTTTACGTCTAAGGGATGAGAAAATGAAATCTTATAGTTTTTAAGCCAGTTTTTGTAGTCATAAACCACATAAATACCTTGTTCCTCAGCCAATCTTTTACACTCTTCTAAAGTCAACCTATAGACCTCTTCTTCAGAAAAAGAAACCAAAAAATCCGAAGGCTGCAAATTACCAAAAAGGCCTTTATTTAGATTTTCAGGCAAAACAGCTATTACCGAGTCTTTTTTTACCGTATTAAATAAATCTGGATGGGCTTTTCTTATCTTTGGTGGTTTTGGTAAAGTTTCTTGGGGTAAAGAAAGCTCTGAAAGAAGTTTTCTAAACTCAAGTTCTTTAAAAAGGGCTTTAAGTGTAGGATAGTCAGGGTCTTTTCTTCGATAGAATTCAAGGTCCTCTGAAGGGAGAGGGGCTTCCAGATTGAGCTTAATAAGATCAAGGTTTTTAAACACCTGTTCTTGATATTTTCTCAAATTTTCTCTTATTTTTTTAGAAGAAATTAGAGAAAGATTGTCATAAATCCCTGTCAAGGTCTTAAATTTTATGAGCAACTCTTTAGCGGTTTTTTCTCCTATCCCTGGGACTCCGGGTATGTTATCGCTTTTATCACCTACCAAAGCTCTAAATTCAGGGAAAAGCTCTGGGGAAAATCCATATTTTTGAATAAAACCTTCTTTATCTAAAAAGACTTCTCTTACCGGGTCATAAATCCTTACTCTATCAGAAACAAGAGTATATAAGTCTTTATCCCCAGCCACTATGATAGCCTTATGAGAAGTTTCTGTTGATGGAGACAAGATAAATCTTTTGACAAAACTTGCTATCAAGTCGTCCGCTTCATATCCAGGAGCTGAAACCAAAGGAATCCCTAAAGCAGAAATGATTTTTTTTATGTAAGGTATTTGGATCTTTAGATCGTCTGGCATTTGAGGCCTGGTAGCCTTATATCCTTCGTAAGCCTTATGTCTAAATGTAGGCTCTTTTTCATCCATAAACCAGACTATATACTCAGGGTCCCATTCTTTTAAAATTTTAAGTACCATCTGAGTGACACCGAAAACAGCTTTGGTAGGTAGCCCTTTAGAAGTAGCTAAATATCCAGGAATAGCAAAATAAGCTCTATAGATAAAAGAGGCCCCATCTATAAGAATTATTTCTTTTTTGTCTACCATGTAGCCTTCACCTCCTAGTTAGGTACCTTAAAATTTAATCTATTTTATCAAAAATAAAACTTAAAAAACAGAACGCACTTCTTTAGTTTGGCTATTTATTTTTTTATGGTATATTTAATTAAAAAATTTCATCCAAGGGAAAAAAATGAAAGTTAAAAACTGGATGATTACTGATGTGGTGGTTGCCTTTCCTGACGATACAGTAGAAAAGGCTATTCAGCTGATGAAAAAACACTCTATCAGGCACCTTCCTATAGTAGACAGAGACAGAGAAAAGTTGATAGGGTTGGTGACTGAAAGTGAGTTGAGAGCCTATCTTAATCCAGAAAAGCTAAAACTTTCTCTTAAAGAGGTTATGATCTTAAACCCAATTACCGTAGACCCCGATACTTACATAGACGAGGCAGCTAAGCTTATTTATAAGTATAAAATCGGTGGGCTGCCTGTGGTTAGCCAAGGTAAATTAGTAGGTATCATAACCGTTACTGACATTTTAGAATCTTTTATAGAACTTATGGGGATTTTAAGGGCCTCTTCTCGTTTAGACGTTATTCCTAAAAATGGTAACTTAGATGATGTGTTAGAGACCATCAGAAAAAACGGAGGCAAAGTTATTTCGATAGGAATGGATGTTAACTTTGAAGGAGAAAGGGTTTATTTTATAAGATTAGAAAAAATATCCTTAGATAAGATAGCTTCTGAGCTTGAAGTAGCAGGTCATAAAATAATATCCATTATCGATTAGGAGGTCTCCAATGGAAGGAGAATTCAAAGTTAAGAAAACCATAGAAGATATTAATAAAAGGATTGAAAAAGGAGAAGCTGTAGTTCTTACAGCTGAAGAGTTTGTAAGTTTAGTTAAAGAGGTAGGGCCTGTTACAGCGGCTAAAGAGGTAGATGTAGTCACCACCGGGACCTTTTCTCCGATGTGTTCTTCTGGAGCTTTTATAAACTTCGGCCATCCCTCTCCCACGATAAAAGCCTATAGGATTTGGTTAAACGATGTGCCAGCCTATGGGGGACTTGCGGCTGTAGACCTTTACATCGGGGCTACTGAACCTAGAGAAGACGACCCTCTTAACAAAGTTTTTCCGGGGCAGTTTTTATACGGTGGTGGACATGTTATCCACGACTTAGTTGCCGGAAAAAAAATTCATCTAAGGGCCTTAGGTTATGGGACCCATTGTTATCCTAGAAAATCTTTTGAAAAAGAGTTCACTATTCATGAGTTAGTAGATGCCATTCTTTGCAACCCAAGGAATGCTTATCAAAACTATAATTGTGCCATCAATCTTTCAGATAAAATACTTTATACCTACATGGGTGTGTTAAAACCTAACCTTGGTAATGCCAACTATGCAACTGCAGGATGTCTTTCTCCCTTGTTAAAAGATCCTTATCTAAAAACCATAGGGATAGGGACAAGGATTTTCTTAGGAGGAGCCAAAGGGTATGTGATTTGGGCTGGGACCCAGCATAAAACCGAAGTTAAAAGAACACCTAAAGGGGCACCTATACAACCTGCAGCTACCCTTATGGTTATCGGAAATCTCAAAGAAATGTCCCCAGAATGGTTGGTAGGAACAAGTCATATAGGCTATGGATGTTCTTTGGCAGTAGGATTAGGTATACCTATTCCTATCCTGAATGAACAGGTGGCTGAATGGGCAGGACTCTCTGACGAAGACCTTTTTACCCAGGTAATAGACTACTCCTATGACTATCCTAACGGAATAAAAAGAAACTACGGGATCGTAAGTTATGCAGAACTGAAAAGTGGAAAAATAACCGTCTTAGGAAAAGAGGTCCCTACCTTTCCTATTTCAAGCCTTCCTAAAGCCAGAAAAATAGCTGAAATCCTTAAAAACTGGATTAAACAGGGAGAGATGTTGTTAACAGAACCAGTTAGCCCCTTATCTGGGGCTAAACTTTTTCCGATGAGATAAAGTCTAAAAAGGAGGATTTTCGATGGAAACTATTTTAACGGTTTTACAGTTAATAGTAGCCATATTGATAATTTTGATTGTTTTGATAAACGTAACCAAAGGTTCAGAATACGGTGCGGTGTTTAGAGGGGCTGAGGCCATCTTTGGTGGTGCAGGCCCCACTAGCTTTTTAAACAAAGTAACGATGATTTTGGTGTTGGTATTTTTTTTAAACTCTATCTTACTCACCAAAATCCACACCAGCAAAAATAAAACAGAAATTCCTGTCGTCCCTACCCCTCAAACTCAAACACCCTCTCCTTCTTCTATTCCTACCCCAACTACCCCTCAAAATATTCCGGTGCCTCCTCAAATTCCTTCTTCTACCTCAGAAAAACCTAAAAACTAATTTTAAAAATGAAAAATTTAGTAATACTTGGTGTTACAGGTTCTATAGGAAATTCTACGCTTAAGGTGGTTCAAGCCTATCCTGAAAGGTTTAGAATTTTAGGAGCCTCTTGTCGTAGCAAAATTGAGGCCTTAACGAAAATTGCCAGCTCCTTTAAAATTCCTTATTTGGTGGTAGAAGATTTTTCTTCAGCTGAAAAGTTAAAAAAGTCTCTTGATTATAAAGCTGAGGTCTTGGTCGGAGAAGAAGGGCTTAAAACCTTAGTCCAATTAGATGAGGCTCACATAATAGTCATAGGAATTTCTGGGATAAAAGCCCTTTTACCCACCTATTATGCTTTAAAGGCAGGCAAACGAGTAGCCATAGCTAACAAAGAAAGTTTGATCGTAGCTGGGGAGATTTTAAAGGAAGTGGCTAAAGAAGCTAAAGCCGAGCTTTTGCCGGTTGACAGCGAACATTCTTCGATTTTTCAGCTTTTACAGAAAGAAAAAAAAGAACAGGTTAAGAGAATTATCCTTACAGCCTCAGGTGGGCCTTTTTATCGTCTACCTTTAGAGGAGTTTGTTAAAATTACCCCAGAGATGGCGGTGAAACACCCGAACTGGAAGATGGGAGCCAAAATATCGGTAGATTCTGCTACCCTTATGAATAAGGGTTTTGAAGTTCTTGAAGCTAAGGTCCTTTTTGACTTTCCCTTGGAAAAGATAGAGGTACTTATCCATCCTCAAAGTTTAGTTCATGGTTTGGTTGAGTTGATAGACGGAAGTATTTTAATGCACCTTAGCTTTCCTGACATGCAACTGCCTATTTCTTATGCCTTAAACTATCCTGAAAGGATTGAACTTCAGGTACCTAAGGTTCAACTGGAGAAAATTGGCAGTTTAGTTTTTGAGGCTCCTGACCTTGAGAAATTCCCCTGCCTTAAGCTTGCTTATGAAGCAGGACAAAAAGGAGGGGTTTATCCTCTTATCCTTGAGGCAGCTGATGAGGTGGTGGTAGAGGCTTTCTTGCAAAAAAGAATTACCTTTGATAAAATTCCTTATTTTCTTGCAAAAACCCTAGATGGGTTTAAAATACCAGAAAGGCCTTCAGGGGGGGAAGATTTATCTTTTCTTTTAACCTTACATAAAGAAGTTTGTCTTTATACAGAAAAGCTGATAAAAGGGAATAAAACATGCTAACAGTAATTATAGCTTTATTAGTAATCGGTGTACTTATTTTTGTTCATGAGTTAGGTCATTTTATAGCAGCTAAGCTTATGGGGGTCAAAGTAGAGATTTTTTCATTAGGCTTTGGGCCCAAAATTATCGGTTTTAAAGCAGGAGAGACTGAATACAGGGTGTCTGCCTTTCCTTTAGGTGGATACGTTAAACTTTATGGGGAACATCCTGAAACGTTGCCTTCGGTAGTCGAAAAAGACAAAGCTTTTGCCTTTAAAAAGCCTTGGCAAAAAGCGTTTATCGTGGTTGCAGGCCCTTTGGCTAATTTTATCCTCCCTGTCCTTCTATTTTGGTTTCTTTTTTGGGCCTCTGGTTCTTATCTTCTTTCTACCAAAATAGGAGAGGTTTTACCTGGTTCTCCAGCTGAAAAAGCGGGTCTTGCTCCTGGAGATGAAATCATAGAAGTAAACGGCAAAAAGGTCAAGTCTTTTGACCAGCTTATTCTTTATCTAAAAAGTCAAGAAAACGTAAAAGAAGTTTCTCTAAAGATAAAAAGAAACTCTCAAGAGTTAGAGGTAAAAATCATCCCTGAGATGAAAGAAGGATACAACATCTTTGGGAAAAAAACCCAGGTACCCTTTATCGGGGTCAAGTCAACCCAAGAGGTAGTTCATCAAAAGCACGGTTTTGGTGAATCCTTTGTTCTTGCTGTAGAAAAGGTGGTAGACATAACTGTCCTTACCTTTGTAGCTATCTTTAAGCTCTTTACAGGAGAATTGCCTTTTTCTACGTTAGGAGGTCCTATTACCATCGGGAAAATGGCAGGAGATACAGCTAAACTAGGGATTTATCCTCTTATTTCTTTTACTGGGCTTCTTTCGATCAACTTAGGGATTATAAACCTTCTCCCTTTACCTATGCTTGACGGAGGCCATTTAGTCATTTTTGGTATAGAGGCCATCAGAGGAAAACCTTTATCCCTAAAAACCCAAGAGCTTATCCTTAAAATAGGACTTTTTATCATCATTGCTCTAAGTATAGCTGTGTTTTACAACGACATCCTTAAACTTCTTAGCGGATGGAAACTCCCTTAGTTTTAGCTATAGAAACAGCAGGGAAGTCTGGAGGTATAGCCCTTATAAAAGATAAGTTGTTAGGGGCTGTTACCTTAAGATCCTCTCAGTCTTATTCTCAGATAATCTTTCAGTGTTTAACTTTTTTTGAAAAAAACTTAGGATTAGACCTAAAGTCCATAGACTACTATGCCATAGACCTTGGTCCAGGCAGTTTTACTGGACTAAGAGTTGGGCTTTCGGTGCTAAAGGGATTAAGTTTAGCCTTCCCTAAACCTGTGATACCTTTTGTTAGCCTTGAAGTGCTTGCGGTAGAAACCTTTCCAACAAACTTACCTGTGGTATCTCTGATAGATGCCTATAGCCAAGAAGTTTTTTTAGGTGTCTATAGATGGGAGGAAAATAACCTAAAAACAAAGATTTCTCCTGTTTGCGTCTCAGTCAGAAATATACCTGATTTGATAAAAGAACCTACCTGGTTTGTTGGTGAAACCTTAGAAAAATGGGAAACCTATCTGAAAGAGAGGTTAGGTCCTAATTTTTTAAAATGGCCTTTTACGATAGGTCTTACCTTGGAAAATGTGGCCAAACTGGTTTATTTAAAGCTAAAAAATAACGAATTTGAACTAAAATCTGCAGAAGATTTACTTCCTTTGTATTTAAAGGCATCTGAAGCAGAAAGAAAACGAGGCGATAAAAAATGATCCTTTTCTTGTTAAAAAGATTTCTGGTGTTCTTGATAACCCTTTTTGGGATTACTGTCATTAGTTTTTCAGTCATTCATTTAGCCCCAGGAGGCCCTTTAAGTCCTATCACTGATTTCAATCCTAAGATTACCCCAGAATATCGAGAAAGATTGGTCAAAATGTATGGTCTTGACAAACCACTTTATGTTCAATATTGGGAATGGCTAAAAAAAGCCGCCAAGTTTGATTTTGGGCGTTCTTTTTCCCCAGACCAAAGACCAGTATGGGATAAAATCAAAGAAAGACTTCCGGTTACTTTACTTTTAAATCTCCTTTCTTTAATTTTAATCTTTATGATTTCTGTACCGTTAGGGGTTTTGGGGGCTGTAAAAGCTGGAAGTTGGGTTGATCGAATATTAACCATAGTGGTATTTTTGGGTTATGCTATGCCCAGTTTTTGGCTGGCTATCATTCTTATGATGATTTTCGGGGTAAAACTTCAATGGCTTCCTATTTCTGGGCTACATTCCACCTTAGGTTATGAAGAGATGAACTTCTTTGAAAAATTATGGGACTGGACCAAACACCTGATTTGTCCCCTTTTTGTGGCTACCTTCGGAGGGATTGCAGGTATCTCAAGATATGTGAGAAATTCTATGGTAGAAGTACTAAAGGCTGACTATATTCTTTTTGCCAGGGCTAAAGGAATTTCAGAAAAAGAAGTAATCTATAAACATGCCCTAAGAAACGCCCTTTTACCCCTTATTACCATCTTAGGTCTTTCTTTACCTGGGCTGGTAGGAGGGAGTGTTATCTTTGAAACCATTTTTGGTATACCTGGAGTAGGGCAGCTAATGTGGCAAGCGGTGATGGCAAGGGATTACCCTGTTATCATGGCCAACCTTTTCCTGGTAGCTGTGCTTACTTTGATAGGGAACTTTTTAGCAGACATAGGATATGCTCTGGCAGACCCAAGAATAAGGCTTGGAGATAAACATTAATAATGTCTTTAATAAAAGAGTTGTTAAAACATCGTTTAGCAACGGCTTCTTTAATAATCATTTTATTTTTAGCTATTTTGGCTGTTTTTGCTCCTTATATAGCCCCTTATGACCCTTTGGAAATAAACGTAGACAACATACTTCAACCACCTTCCTTAGCCCATCCCTTAGGAACTGACCTTTTAGGAAGAGACGTGTTGAGTCGGATGATCTATGCCTCTCGGATCTCACTTGAGGTAAGCTTGGTGGCAGTAGGATTATCTCTGATGATAGGGGTGGTCTTAGGAGCGATAGCCGGCTACTTTGGAGGGTTGATTGACCTTATTATTTGTAGGTTTATTGACATCATGCTTTGTTTCCCCACCATATTTTTGGTTTTAGCTATGGTAGCTTATTTAGAACCATCTATCGTTACCATTATGGTGGTAATAGGTGCTACCAGCTGGATGGGATTAGCTCGTTTAGTAAGAGCTGAAATTTTATCCTTAAAAGAAAGAGACTTTGTGTTGATAGCTAAAACCTATGGGGCATCATCCTTAAGGATTTTATTTAAACATCTCATACCTAATGCCCTACCACCTATTTTGGTCTCTGCTTCCTTAGGACTTGGACAAGCCATTTTGATAGAATCTGCCCTTTCCTTTCTTGGAATAGGGGTACAGCCTCCCATCCCTTCCTGGGGGAATATGTTGATAGACGGTAAAGAGACCTTAGAAGTAGCCTGGTGGCTTTCCTTTTACCCAGGGATGGCTATTTTGATAACAGTTCTTGCGTTTACCATACTTGGAGAAACTCTACAGGAAATTTTAAATCCTAAAAGGAAAGAAAGATGAAAAGAAAAGAACATAGATGGTGCCGAGGGCGGGACTCGAACCCGCACGGACCGACGTCCACTAGCCCCTCAAGCCAGCGCGTCTACCAATTCCGCCACCTCGGCGTATTGAGTGATAATATATTATCCTTTTTTGGTTTGTCAAGACGGATTAAACCCTTTGTTTAAGTAATTTTTTATATGATTTAAGTTAACCCTTTAACTTTTTGAGACTTACACTTTCGAAAAAGTTTAGGAGGACCTTTTATGGAATTTTTAAAAGATTTTGTGCAATATTTTTTACTTTTTTTTGAAAAAAGTAGTTATTTAGGTGTATTTTTTTTGATGACCCTTGAGTCTACTTTAATTCCTATCCCAAGTGAAATAATCATCCCTCCTGCTGCTTACCTTGCCTATCAGGGTAAACTTTCCCTTTTGGGTGTTATCCTGGCAGGTACGTTAGGCAGTTGGGTTGGAGCTCTTATTAATTATTTTTTAGCCCTTAAGTTTGGCCGTCCGATGTTTTTAAGGTTTGTCAGACGATACGGAAAGTATATACTTCTAACCGAATATTCCTTTCAAAAAATGGAAAAATTCTGGGATCAACACGGGCATATCAGTACCTTTATAGGAAGACTTCTTCCAGGACTTAGACATGTCATTTCTATCCCTGCAGGGTTTGCCAGGATGGGGCTTTTTCTGTTTTCTTTCTATACCCTATTGGGTGCGCTATTATGGTGTAGCTTCCTTGGGTTTTGTGGATATTTTTTTGGAAAAAACGAGGTCCTTCTTAAAACTTACTTAGAACGTGGCTCTATAGGAATAGTAATCTTTTGTGGGGTGATTTTGGGGGTTTATGTCTGGTTTAAACTAAAAAGAAAATAGACTTTTTAATTACTTTGAGCTTGAATAACTTTTACGTCCTTAGAAGGTGAAAAATGGAAAAAGCTGTCTTTAATGGCTTTATTGTATTGTAGGTTGTTAAAAATTATCCTTAAAGTTTCTCCTGAAGCCATGTTTAAAATAACTTCTTTAACCTCTCCAGACTTAGGGTTTACCACCAAAGAAATCCTTCTTACCTTTTGGTCGTTGTTAGCGGGTAAAAAATTTAGCTTCCAAAAATCGTTATCTAAGGTCTGAAAACTTTCAACCTTAAGGTCTGTCTTCACATTTCCCCTTCCAGTCATAAAACCCAGAGCTAATTTAGAGCCAAAGGTTGTACCTGAAGGATACACCAAGGCTTGTTTTTCTTCTGGATAGTAAAAGTATATACTTTTTCCAGAAGATATGATAAAAAGTTTTTGGGGCTTGTAGTATTCCCAACGAAATTTGCCAGGTTTTTTAATCCAGAGTCTACCTGAAGACACCTCCTTATGGCCTTGAGAAATATAGGCTTCCTGGGTAAATTCTGCTTCAAGCGTCTGTATTTTTTGATAAAAATCTTGGATATGGTCTATAACCTCGTCTACAGTTTGGGCCTTAAGACTAAAGGGATTTACGAGGACCAATAACAGGGCGAGGACGAACACCATCGCTTGGGCCAACAATACCTTCCTCCTCCATCCGTTCTACCAACCTTGCAGCTCGGTTGTAACCTATCCTAAGCTTCCTTTGAAGCATCGATACAGAAATTTTACCATACTGATAGGCAATTTTCAAGGCAGCTTCATATAGTTTGTCATCTTCGTAATCGCTTTCCTCTTCAAGAGAAATAGGTTCTTCGTCTTCTATCTCCTCTAAGTTGGCTAAATACTCAGGTTCTCCGATAGATTTAAGGTAATCTACCAAAAGTTTCACCTCTTCTTCTGAAACATAAGGGCCATGGATCCTTTGTAGATAAGATGATCCAGGAGGCATAAAAAGCATATCTCCTGCCCCTAAAAGCCTTTCCGCTCCCTGGGTATCAAGTATAGTTCTTGAGTCTACTTTAGAGGTAACTTGAAAGGAGATCCTGGCAGGGAAGTTAACCTTGATTAACCCAGTAATCACATCAACCGAGGGTCTTTGGGTAGCTACCAAGAGATGTATCCCTGCTGCCCTTGCCATCTGAGCCAGTCTAGTAAGTAAGGTTTCTACCTCTTTAGAAGATACCACCATAAGGTCTGCCAACTCATCGATAATCATCACTAAATAAGGCAGTTTTTCGTCAAACTGTTCGTTATAAGACTCAAGGTTTCTTGCCCCTACCTCCTCAAAAAGGCTATACCGTCTTTCCATCTCTCCTACCAACCATCTTAAAGCCTTAGTAGCCATCTTAGGTTCTAATACCACAGGATGTAATAAATAGGGAATTCCATCGTAAACGGAAAGTTCGATCCTTTTAGGATCAATCATCAAAAATCTTACCTCTTCCGGGGTGGCTTTATAGATAAGGCTTAAAATTACGCTGTGTAAAAAGATGCTTTTTCCAGAACCGGTGCTTCCGGCTATCAAAAGATGAGGCATCTTTTTAAGGTCAGCTACCACAGGAGCTCCTGAAATGTCCTTACCTAAGGCGATGGTAAGAGGAGACTTAGAACGGATAAAAGCTTCGCTCTGTAAAATATCCTTAAGATATACCCACTCTCTTTTAGGGTTTGAAATTTCGATACCTATCACACTTTTACCTGGGATAGGGGCAACGATCCTTACACTTTTAGCAGAAAGCCCCAACGCTAAGTCATCTACCAAGCTCTGGATTTTACTGATTTTAATACCTGGAGCTGGTCTAAACTCAAATACAGTAATCACAGGGCCTGGAGAAATACCTACTACCTCACCTTCTATACCAAACTCTTTAAGTTTTGAGATCAAAACCAAAGCACGTTCTTTTAACTCCTCAGGCCTTATCCGGTAAGAAGAAAGGGGAGGATCTTTAAGTAAATCTACCGGAGGAGGTAATGTTTTTTCAAATTCCTTTATCTGTGGTTCTTCCTGAGCCCCCTTTTTAGAAATCTTCTCTTTAGTATTATTTTTTGAGTTTAAAGGTTTAATTTCAAAAGACAGAGGTTCCTCAACCGGTTGAGAAGATATCTTGGTTGAGGAAATCTTTTCAAATTTTCCTTCAAGTTTTTCTTCTGTTTTTTTTATGTCTTTTTTATAGCTAAATTTGGTTAAGATAGATTTGAAAGTTTTTGGATTAAAGCCTAATCCTACCAAAAAAGAAACAAAAAGAAAGACAAACATTATCATCAAAAAAACAAAATCTCCTACCAAAAGTCTAAAATAACCATTTAATTCCCCTATAAAACCTCCGTTTAAAGGAAAACGTCCAAAAAGTAAAAGATTTTTAGTTTCTAAAAGATTAAAAGTATAGCCTACTAACATGCAAAGAGATAAAATCAGAAAAGAAAAACTAAAACCTAACCTTTTGATAGACCCTCCCATTAGTTTTAAGAAAAAGCCTAAAATAAAAAAGACAGGAATTAAAAGACTTACTATACCAAAAACAAAATAAAAGAAAGAAGCCGTATAAGCCCCTAAAAGTCCACCCAAATTGTTAATTTCAGTTGCTCCAGAAACACCTATTCCTGGGTCATAAGGATTATAAGAATAGATGGAAACTAACAGAAAAATAGAAAAAATAAAAAATAAAAAATAACTGAAAAAGACTCGTTTATAGGCCAACTTTCTACAATTTGGGTAATTTTTAATTAAAAATTTAAACCCGTTTTTATTAAAGTGAAACTTGACAAATTTTTATTAAAAATTATAACATAACTTCTGATAAAAACACTATCACATTTAGTTTTAGAACGTTAAGTTTTAGAATGTTATGAAATATCGCCTTGCTGGATATATCGTTCACAATTTTTTATCTTCCAAATCCAAGTTCATATTATTTTTTATAGGATTATCTATATTTTTAGCCCTTTTAGTAGGTTGGATTTCAGCCCGTTGCACCTACCATCAGGTTTTAGAAGTAGCTACCTTGCATGTAAAGAAAGACCTAAATATGTTTGAAGTTTTATTAAACCTAAAATATCCTGGAGAATGGCAGATATTAAACGGTAGGTTGTATAAAGGGAAGGTTTTGATCAACGACAACTTTGAGATAGTAGACTTTTTTGAAAAAGCAACAGGAAACACCGCTACTGTGTTTTTAGGCGATACAAGGGTTACTACTACCATAAGAAATGAATTAGGCACCCGTATCATAGGAACTAAGGTAAGCCCTCCTGTTGCACAAAGGGTTTTACAACAGGGAAAAGAGTATTATGGTATCGCAGACATATTAGGAGAAAAATACATCACTGCCTACAAACCTATAAAAGATCCCTCTGGTAAAATTATCGGGATTCTCTATACCGGTATCTCACTTAAAAAGTTTACCCCTATTCAACAAAAATTCTATCAAAATATAATTATTCCTTATATAGGCTTGGTACTTCTGTTTATCTTGAATGGATTTTTAATCTTTTTCTGGGCTCGGGCTGTTAATCTTTCTATCATAGACCCTCTTACTAAAGTTTACAACAGAAGATATATAATTCACAAGATTAAACAAGAAGCTTTGAAAAAACAAACTCAAAAGGATTATGAATTTTCTGCACTCTTGATAGATGTTGATGATTTCAAAAAGGTAAATGACACCTACGGACACGCTGAAGGAGATAGGGTTTTAAAAGAAATAACTGAAATAATAAAGCAAAGAATAAGAAATCAGGATATCCTTGGGAGATGGGGAGGAGAAGAATTTATCCTTGTTTGTCCAGAGACGCCTTTAGAAAAAGCACAAATATTAGCTGATCATCTAAGAAAGTTAATCGAAAAACATAACTTTGGTGAAAAAAAACTTAAGATTACCGCTTCCTTTGGGGTTACTTCTTGGAAAGACGAAGACACCTTAGATAGCTTTTTAAACAGACTTGATAAAGCCTTATATCAGGGTAAAATCAAAGGTAAAAACTGTGTGGTGATCTTTTAGTTCTATAAAAGTTCCTTTTACAGCACCTGATTAGAGGGTTTTAAAATGCATGCATACAAAGTCTTGTGGATAGATGTAACTCAAAAAACTTGGAAAGTCAAAAATTATCCGATCCCACCTTACTTAGGTCCTGTAGATATAGGAATACGAATACACTTAGAAGAAGTAGAAAGCTTTAAGGAAGAGGTTTTTTCAGGAACTAACGTACTCTTTTTAGGAACCGGACCTTTTGCTGGAGGGAAAATTTTTGGTACACACAGGTTGGTAGCGGTATTTAGAAGTCCAGAAAGTCTTGGCTTACATGTATCAGAAATGGGTGGGGTAGGCTATAAGTTTGTAAGGTCTGGGGTTAATGGATTTGCCATTTTTGGTAAAAGTCCTGAACCAGTCGTTATTTTTGTAGAAGGAAGCTCTGAAGGGATAAACCTAAGGTTTGAAACGATAGGGAAAGAAAAACTCAAAGAAATTTACCACAACTACCACGGATATAAAGGAACTTATGCCCTCACCAAATATCTTTTAGATAATTACTCAGACTTTTTTATTAAAAACAAAGCAAGGGCTGTAGTGGTAGGGGAAGGAGCTTTTTCTACTAAGTTTGGGTCTTTGGTATCGATAGACATAAACCCTGAAAAAAAAGAGCTTATCCAAGGGAGTGAAGATTTTGCAGGAAGGGCAGGCCCAGGGTCAGTTTTAGCTCAAGCCCATGGGGTGGTTGGGCTGGTGGTAGGTGGAGAGGCCAGTCCCCAGGTTCCTGAGGTTTTCTCAGATGTTAAAAGATTTGCCAAGTTTTTTCAAGAAGTTACTTCCAGAGATTATACTTCAGCAGTAAATTCAGCTACCTTAAAATATAGATTTGACCCTAAAATAGGAGCAGGAGGCACCTTTGGGTCTAACTATCCTTATTACAAAGAATGGTTGCCTACTTTCTGCTTTAACAGCATCTATCTTAAAAGGGAGTTTCGAAAAAAATTAGCTGACCTTATCCTTTCTTATTATTGGAAACCCTTTAAAGAGCTTACCTTTGAACAAGCGAAAACCTGGAAAACCTGTGGAGAGCCCTGTCCGGTGGCGTGTAAAAAAGTTTGGAAGGGTAAAAAGGTAGACTACGAACCTTTTCAAGGGATTGGGCCTTTAATAGGGGTTTTTAACTTAGACTTAGCCTCAAAGATCGTAGACCTGATAGACCAGAAAGGGCTTGATGCTATAGGAACAGGCCATGTGGTAATGTTTTTACTTGAAGCTGTACAAAAAGAACTTTTAACCTGCGAAGAGTTAGGAATTTCAGAGCCTCCCTGTTTGGATCCCTTTAAACTAAATCCTAAGGCCTGGGAAGTTAATGGGAAATTAGCTATCGAGATTATAGAAGGATTAGTTAGTAAGAAAAACAAAATCTTATCGCTTATCGCAGAAAAAGGTCTAAGACAGGCGATTAACTACTTAGAAAATCTCTATGAAGACAGAATTACCTCTGTAGGTCTTTCTTTTAGGGATTTAGCTCTTTATCAACCTTACGGAGAAGGTGGTTATATGACCCCTAATTTTTATTGGACCAAAGGATTTCTTATTCCTATTTTTGTAACAGGGAAGTACTGGACAGATTACTGTTTAGCCTTCACTTCTCCAGAAGAGTTTGCTAAACAGGTCTATCAAAGAGCTATCAAAGAACTTAGTCTTTCCAACGCAGCTTTTTGCCGTTTCCACAGAGGTTGGGCCGAAAACCTCATTCCATCTCTTTACCAACAATTAGGAATATCTGAATATGAAGAAAAAATAAAAGAGGTTTACCGGAACATAGGAATTTATAACCTTAAGGCTAAAGCCTTACCACAACCATTAGAAAGTGAAAAAGCCATAGACATCTTCTGTACCTTAGCAGAAGAGTTAAGCCTTTCTAAATGGTACACTAAGTTTACTAAAAATAAAAAAAGAGCGTACTTAGAATGGTTTGAAAGGTTTTATCTTACCTATCTTTCTTTAGTAGGCATTTCATAAAAACGTCAAAAAAGCAAGAAATCAAAAGAATTTTATCAAAAAATTTTTGTCAAATTTAAATTATTTAATCTATTATAAAAAAAAATCTGAAAAACTAAAGTTGACTTTTTTCGCAAAAAACTATAATCTTTTTTAATTAAAGATAATACAAAGAGGAGGTATGCGTATGTTTAACCTCAAAGACCTTAGTAGAAGAGATTTTTTAAAGATATGTACCATAGTTACTGCTACGATGGGGCTTCCTGTTTCTATGGTAGAAAAAGTAGAAGCAGCCCTGAAAAAGGGTCCTAAACCTACGGTAGTATGGTTGCACTTTATGGAGTGTACCGGATGTACCGAATCGCTTCTCAGGTCTTCACATCCACCTTTAGGAAGGTTTTTGCTTGAAATGGTTAACCTTGAGTATCATGAGACCTTGATGCCAGCTGCTGGTAAACAGGCAGAAGAGGTGCTTCATGAAACCATCAAAACCTACAAAGGAGAATACATCTGTGTGGTAGAAGGAGCTGTTTCAACCAAAGACGGTGGTATTTACTGTAAGGTTGGTGGAAGACCTGCAATAGAAATTTTAAAAGAAGTGGCAAAGGATGCTAAGCTGGTTATCAACATGGGTACCTGTGCTGCCTTTGGAGGAGTACAAGCAGCTAAACCCAATCCTACAGGTGCAGTAGGTGTGCCTCAGGTTATCGGAAATGAAAAGGTGATCAACATCCCTGGTTGTCCTCCTAACCCCTACAATTTCTTTGCTACCATCAGTTATATCCTTACTTTTGGGAAACTTCCTGAATTAGACAAACTTAGAAGGCCAAAATTTGCTTATGGTAGGCTTATCCATGACCACTGCGAAAGAAGGCCCCACTTTGATGAAGGTCGTTTTGCTGAAGCCTTTGGTGACGAAGGACACAAACAGGGTTATTGTCTCTACAAAGTAGGATGCAGAGGGCCTATTACCTATGCTAACTGTGGTGTGATCAAATTCTGTGATGTGGGTGCCTGGCCAGTAGGAGCTGGTCATGGATGTATGGGATGTGTTGAACCAGACTTTTGGGATGAAATGTCTCCATTCTACAAACCTATTATGGAATAATAACAAAAATTATAAAAAAGATTACAAAGGAGGTTAACGTATGGCTAAAAGAATTACCATAGACCCCATAACCAGGATAGAGGGACATTTAAGGATAGATGTAGAGGTGGATGGAGGTAAGGTAGTAAATGCTTGGTCTTCTGGGCAGATGTGGAGAGGTATTGAAATCATCCTCAAAGGAAGAGACCCAAGGGACGCCTGGGCCTTTACTCAGAGGTTCTGTGGTGTGTGTACAACCGTTCATGCTATGGCCTCTGTTAGGTCAGTAGAAAACGCCTTAGGAATGGAAATTCCTTTAAATGCTCAGTATGTAAGAAACATCATCCTTTGTGCCCATGCTTTGCATGACCACATGGTCCATTTTTACCATCTATCAGCCCTTGACTGGGTAGATATAGTATCTGCTTTAAAAGCAGACCCCAAAAAAACTGCTGAGCTTGCTCAGAGCATTTCTTCTTGGGAAGGAAACTCTGTTACTTATTTTAAAAAGGTAAAAGAGACCCTTCAAAAATTTGTAGAAAAGGGACAAATTGGACCTTTTACCAACGGATACTGGGGACATCCACAGATGAAACTTTCTCCTGAGGTAAACTTACTTGCTGTAGCTCATTACTTAACTGCCTTAGACTATCAGTTTGACGCTAACAAAGTGGTTGCTATCTTTGGAGGTAAAACCCCTCATATCCAAACGTTGGTAGTAGGTGGAGTAGCTTTAGCCATCAATCCTGACAACTTAGCTACCCTTAACGCTGAAAGGCTAGATTACGCCCGTGAATTACTCATGAAAGTAAAACATTTTATCCAAGAGGTTTATCTTAACGACGTGATTGCTGTAGGATGTCTATACAAAGACTGGTTTAAGATCGGAAGAGGAGTAGATAACTACTTAGCGGTACCAGACCTTCCTCTTGACACCAAAGGAACGGTATTTGACCTTCCTGGTGGAACCATCTTTAACGGAGACTTGTCTACTTATACCCCGATCAAAAGCTTTAACGATCCTTATTTTAGAGACAACGTTACCGAAAGTGTAGCTCATTCCTGGTACAAAGATACTGGACCAAGACATCCCTGGCAGGGCGAAACCGTTCCTAATTATACTGACTTCAATCCTAACGGAAAATACAGTTGGTCTAAGGCTCCTCGTTTTAAGGGTGAACCTATGCAGGTTGGACCATTGGCTCAAGTATTGGTGGGTATCGCTACCAAACATGAATTAACGATGAAGTGGGTCAACTATGCGGTAGAAAAAGCTAAAGCTTTAGGTGTCAACTTGACGGTGGATGACCTTCACTCCACGATGGGAAGACATTTAGCCAGAGCCATCAGAGCAGCCATGCTTGCTGACCTTGCCCTCAAACATCTAAACCTTCTTGAGAAAAACATCGCTAAAGGTGACTATGCTATCTGGAATAAAGTTGAATTTCCTGCCAAAGAGATTAAGGGTGTTGGTTTTCATGAAGCCCCAAGAGGAACGCTTTCTCACTGGGTGGTTATAGAAAAAGGTAAAATCAAAAACTATCAAGCAGTTGTTCCATCTACCTGGAACATGAGCCCAAGATGTGAAAAAGGAAAACGTGGTCCTTATGAAGAGAGCTTGATCAATAACCCCGTGGTTGACCCTGAAAAACCACTTGAGGTGTTAAGAACCATCCATTCCTTTGACCCATGCATAGCCTGTGCTGTCCATCTATTAGATGCCAAAGGTAAGGAAATCAAAAGAGTAAAAGTACTCTAAGTTTTCAATTTTTAACCAATAAAAAAGGGAGCCTTTAAAGGCTCCCTTTTTTTATTTCTTGGATTACAAAAAGGAATTTTTACAATATTTTTGAGTTTTAACTAAACTGTTTTCTGTATTTAAAATAGGCTAAACAGGCCCCTTCAGAGGATACCATACAAGGACCTATAGGATTTTGAGGAGTACAGGCTTTACCAAAAAGTTTACAGTCAGTAGGCTTGTTAAGCCCTTTTATAACCCTTCCACACAAGCACTGAGGATGTTCTTTAGAAGAAGGAAGAGATAGATTAAAAAACTTTTCTCCGTCTAAGGATTCATACTTAGGTGCTATGGCATAAGCGCTGTTTGGTATCTCACCTAAACCTCTCCAAGGGAAAGAATCCCTTATCACAAAAACCTCTTTTAAAAGTTCTTGAGCCTTTAAGTTGCCCTGTTTATCCACCGTACGGGTATACTGGATTTCTACCTCACATCTTCCTTCCTTTTTCTGTTTTACTATAAGATAAACCGCCTGCAACAGGTCTAAAGGCTCAAAACCTGAGACTACGATCGGAGTTCCGTATCTTTGCACTATCGGTTCATAGACTTTTGTCCCTGTGATGGTGCTTACATGACCTGGGCCTATAAAAGCCTCTATAAAAGGTTTTTCCTCACTTTTTAAGAGATAATCAAGGACTTCTATGGCTAAAATATGGTTTGAGACCACCCAAAGGTTTGCGATACCTAATTGATGGGCTTGTTTGATAAGAACTGCGGTATGAGGTGCGGTGGTTTCAAACCCTATGGCAAAAAACACTACTTTTTTATTAGGAAACTCTTGAGCTATTTTTATGGCTTCCAGACATGAAGAAAGGGGACGCACTTCATAGCCTTCAGCCCTTAAGGTTAAAAGACTAATCTTGTTAGAACCAGGAACTCTCATCAAGTCTCCATAGGTACAGAGGATAACATCAGGTAATTTGGCAAGTTCAATGGCTAAATCTACCCTTTCTAAAGCAGTTACACATACCGGGCAACCTGGTCCATGTAAAAAATTGATATAACCTTTAAGGAGCTCATCTAAGCCGTTTTTCAAGATAACATGGGTATGCCCCCCGCAGAACTCCATAATGTTTACGGGGTTACCTAAACTCTCTACCTCTCTTTTAATGAGGTCCGCTAAAACTTTTACCCTTTGAGGGTCTTTAAAGCTATTCCACGTTTGGTTGAGTGAGCCTGAGTATTTCATCCCAGTACCTCAAACTTTCTTGAGCTTCTTCTTCACTAAGTTTTTTAATGGCAAAACCTACATGCACCAACACCCAATCCCCTTCTTTTACCTTTTCAGGAAGAAGATGAAGGGCTACCTCAGTTTTTACTCCTTGAACCTCAGCAACGGCTGTCCATTCGTCTTTTACTTCTACTATTTTATAAGGATAGGCCAAACACATCTTTTAACTCCTTTTTTGATTTTTGTATACATACAAAATCCTTTGTATGGCAGTTAAATGTGTAAAAACTGAAATTACCACCAAAAACACCGTAATTAGATCAAAAATAAGGGCTATAATCAAAAAGGTGATCCTTTCAAACCTGGTAAACATTCCGATTTTACATTCAAACCCTACCCCTTCTGCCCTTGCTCGGGCATAGCTTACCATCAAAGACCCTGTAATCCCTAAAAAACTTAGAAGAGCCTGATAAGGCTGATTATACGCAATAAAATAATAACAAAGGCTCAAAAATATAAATATTTCTCCATAACGATCTAAAGTTGAGTCTAAAAAAGCCCCAAAAGGTGAGACTTTGTTGGTAAACCTGGCTAAAGCACCATCTAAGGCATCAAGAGGAGCAAAAAGAAGTAGCAGAATACCAGCTACCACAAACTCTCCATAGGCTATAAAAAAGGAACTTAAAACAAACCCCAAAAAACAAAGGATGGTGATAGCATTGGGGTGGACGTTAAGACCAGAGAGTACTTTTACCAAAGGAAGCAATATTGGTTGAGCTAAATTTCTGGCAGTCTCGCTTAAGTTTATCTTTGACATGTTAAAACCTTGTTAACTTTTAGTTCTTATATTATTTCACATTCTCGTAAATCTTCAATAGCAAGAAAGTTGTACTACCATTACTTACATCTTATCCCAAAGTTTGTCTCTCCCTTATTCTATCAAGAAACTCTAAGGATAACTCTTTAAACGCAAGTGAAACCCTGTTTTGTCTATCATAATCAATAACAGGTTTTCCAAAACTCTGTGCTTCACTAACCTTTACACTTCTTGGGATGCGAGTCTTAAAAATAATCCATTTAAAATGTTTTTCTGCTTCCTCAGCTACTTCATGAGAAAGACGATTTCTTCCGTCATACATTGTTAAAACCAACCCAAAGAGCATCAATTCAGGGTTTAAACTTTTTTTAATTCCCTTTATGGTTCTTACCAATAAAGATAGCCCTTCTAAGGCATAATATTCGCACTGAAGAGGAATAACTACTCCCTGAGAAGCTGTTAGGATGTTAACGGTTATCAAACCAAGAGAAGGGGGTGAATCGATAAAAATAAAATCGAAAAACTCTTTTATCGGTTGTTGCAAATAAGTCCCTTTTTCAATAAGGTTTCTAAGCACATATTCTCTTTGAGGATAATCTACCAGCTCTATCTCAAGCCCTACAAGGTCTATCGAAGAAGGCAAAAGATAGAGACCTGAAAACGGCTGTTTGATAAAAGGCTCTACTTTTTCTTCTATGATTGCCTGATAGATGCTTTGTTGTTTTTTGACCCTAACTCCTAAACCACTTGAGGCGTTGGCCTGAGGGTCAAAATCTATCACTAAGACCTTAAAACCTTCCAAGGTTAGAGCCCGGGCAAGATTAACACATACCGTAGTTTTACCTACTCCACCTTTTTGGTTGATAAAAGCTAATACCTTCATCTATCCTTTTAACCCAAAAGTATAGTACAACTCGTTTAGTAAAACCACTAACAGAAAAACAAAACTGATAAAACCATTTACCGTAAAAAAAGCCTTGTTTATCTTGGAAAGATCCTTTTCGGTTATCAAGCGATGCTCATAGACTAAAAAAAGGGTGATCAAAAAGAGGCCCAGATAATAAATCCAGGTAGTCTTAGGATAAACTAACCCTACTAAAACTAACGAAAAGAAGGTAATACCATGAAGAAGTCTGGCTATTTTAAGAGCCTTGGCTATCCCAAATCTAACAGGAATAGACTTAAGCCCTACATTTTTATCAAACTCATAATCCTGCAGGCTATAAAGCACATCAAAACCAGAAACCCAGGACCCCATAGCCAAACCTAACAAAAAGGCAATCAAACTGACCCTTTCGTTTAAGGCTATATCTACGGCTATTGGAATAAGAAAGTAAACCACCCCAAGGACTAAATGAGGAAAATAGGTTATCCTTTTAGCATAAGGGTAAAACCATAAGAAAAAAATCACAACTGGGCTTAAGGCTAAAGCTAACAGGTTAATAGCATAACAACTTCCTATAAAAACCAAGCCGCTAATAAAAATAAGGAGTTTTATTTCCCAATCTTTTACCAAGCCGCTTGCATGAGGCCAGATCTTGGTTCTCGGATTTTTTTCATCAAAGGGTTTATCAACTAACCTGTTTAAAGCCATCCCTAAGGTTCTGGCTGAGATCATAGCTATCAAAATAGCGATGACTTTTTTCCAAGAAAGAACTTCTTGATAGAGTAAAAATATACTTGCCAGACCAAAGGGGAGGGCAAAAACCGTGTGTTCAAACTTTAAAAGCTCTGAATAAAGTTTAACCTTGGATATCAATTTTTCCCTCCTAAAAATTATTAAGCTATGTTTTGAACCTGTTCCCTTAATTTTTCTATCAAATCTTTTATCCTTACCGCCACCAAAGAAATGGCAGAAGACTGTGCTTTATTAGACAAAGTATTAATCTCTCTAAACATTTCCTGACATAAAAAGTCAAGCTTTTTCCCTGGGAAATCTTCTTCTAATGTCTCTTCAAAATGTTTAAGATGAACCTTTAGTCTGTTTAGTTCTTCGGTAAAATCTATCTTATCAAGAAGATATACCAGTTCCTGATAAAATCTGTTTTCGTCTAAATCTCTAACTCCTATCTCTTCTGCAAGTTTCTGAAGCCTAAGTCTTAATTTTTCGGTGTTCTCTTGGACTACCTGAGGTTTTAAGGTTTCGATTTCAGTTATCTGTTTCTTTAAGTCTTCTAAGTGTTTTTTTAATACCTCTTTTAAGTACATCCCCTCTTTTAGTCTTGAGGCTTTAAGTTGTTCTAAAGCCTCCTTTAAAGGTGGATAAACCTCTTCCCAAAGTTTATCAACCTCCTCTTCTTTATCTTCTAACATAAGATATTCTCTAAATCTCAAAAAATCGGAAAAAGTTAATACTTCTTCAAAATCTAAGGTTTCTTTTAATTTTTCCAAGGCCTGTTTAAGGTTTAAAGCTGTCTGAAGGTCTAAAAAGACTTCTCTTCCATCAGAAGGAATTCCTGTATGCTTTATCTGAACTTCTACTTTTCCACGAGAAACGTGCTCTATTATCAGCTTTCTTATCTTTTCTTCTAAAAAGGTATACCTTTTAGGTAATTTTAAAGAAAGGTCTAAATATTTCGAATTTACACTTTTTATGTACACCGTAACCTTAAAACTATCTATCTGAAAACTGGCCTTACCAAAACCTGTCATGCTTTCCATAATAACCTCTCTTTTACCCAGTTTAAGATTTTTTCTTTCTCTTCGGGCGAAAACCAAACTACATCCGGTTCTTTTTTAAACCAGGTAATCTGCCTTTTGGCATAACGTCTTGTATCTCTTTGAATAAGGGCTATTGCTTCATCTAAGCTAATCTCTCCCTCTAAATATTTTATCAAGTATCCATAACCTATCGCTCTAAACACCTTCAAGTAAGGACCAAAACCTCTTTCCAAAAGCCTTTTAACCTCCTCTATCCACCCTGCCTCAATCATCTTGAGAACTCGTTGATTTATCCGTTGATAAAGCTCTTTTCTGGGTAAAAGCAAACCTATTTTGAGAAAATTATACCGCTTTTTATGAAAAAAAGGATTTTCCTTATGAAAAGAGGAAAAAGGCTTTCCGGTGGCATAAAAGACC
This sequence comes from Thermodesulfobacterium sp., assembly GCF_030445475.1. NCBI lineage: Bacteria > Pseudomonadati > Thermodesulfobacteriota > Thermodesulfobacteria > Thermodesulfobacteriales > Thermodesulfobacteriaceae > Thermodesulfobacterium > Thermodesulfobacterium sp. The sequence continues at coordinate 36,357 of NZ_JASUTP010000008.1, forward strand.
TCCATAGCCCTGGTAATCCTCACTTTATCTCTACGCGAAATTTTGTGGGCATATTCAGGGTCAACCTTCTTAAGCTCTTCGTATAATTCCTCTAAATTTTGTTCTGCCTTTTTTTGGACTTCTTTTCTGATGTCCTCAGGTATCTCTACCGAAAAAAGGCCATATTCTAACGCCCTAAGATAAAGTCCTGTGCCACCAACTAAGATAGGAAGTTTTCGCCTGGTCAGTATCTCGGCTATAACTTTATCAGCTAAGTCTACAAACCTTGCGGCGTTAAACTCTTCTTCTAAGTCTAAAACATCATAAAGATGATGAGGGACCTCTTTTTTTTCTTCCTCCGTGGGTTTAGCTGTACCTATATTTAATTCTTTGTAAAACTGTACAGAATCAAAGTTTATGATTTCTCCGTCTAAATGTTTGGCTAAAAATAATCCTACCTCAGACTTCCCTACTCCAGTGGGTCCTAAGACCACCAATCCCTGTATCTTCATAGCTTACGTTTTAATCTTTTTTCTATTTCAGAGACCTCGATCATCCAGTAAAGAGGACGCCCATGAGGACAGGTTTGAAGGTTATCTTCAAAAAACCTCTCTAATAACTGATAAACCTCAGCTTCGTGCAGAAAATCTCCTTTTTTCTTAGCAAGCTTGCAAGCATAACCTGCCAAAACCTCATCTAATAAAACCTTAGGATCTCTAAAATCATTTTCTAAAAGGTCTTCTAACACCTCTCTCACTTCCTCATCAAAACCTGCAGGGACTTTGGTTAAAAAAACTTTATCTTCAGACACCTCAAAACCAAACCCTATCTCTTCTAAAGCTTCCTTTTTATTCTTAAAATTAACTAATCCCTCTTGGGTCAACCTTAAAGATAAAGGAAACAGACATTCTTGACAAGCTCCTTTCTTATATCTCCTCTTTAATTCTTCAAACATCAAGCGTTCTGAAAGGGCATGCTGGTCTATCAAGTAAAGTTTGTCTCCCCTTTCTACCAAGAGATAGGTTTGCAAAAAACTTCCTAAGTATTTAAAATCCCTGGTTTTAAACGTTGGTAGTTGAAACTCAGAGATAGATAAAGCCTCTTTTCTTAAAGAAACCAAAGGTTGCCAATCATTTTTATAGTCCAAAATGTCTTCTTTAGTCTTTAAGCTTTCCTCCGAAAAAGGTTGTCGGTAATAAAATTTTTTCTCAGCAAAAATCTTTTCTATAGCTGAATTAAGTAAACGATGTAAAGCTTTTTCATCTCTAAACCTTACCTCCCATTTAGCAGGATGTACGTTTACATCTATCAGATGATAGGGAGCTTTAATAAATACAACTCCTGCCGGAAAACCAAGATTTCCATAAAACGGTTTTAACGCAGTAAGAAGGATCTTAACTATTTTTTCGTCTTTTATCCATCTTTGATTTACAAATATCCAGATATATTTCGTATGAGGAAGGGTATAGGAGGTATCGGTAAGGATTAAGTCTATGATATAAGGTGGATTTTCTAATCGAACCTCTTTAAAATATTTCTGATCGATTCCCGTTATTTTTTGTAAAAGCCTTGGTAAAGTCCCCCCTTCCCATGAAAAAAGTATTTTTTCTTTTTCGTCCTGGGTTTTAAGCTCAAACCTGATTTCAGGATGGGAAAGACTTAATCCCTTAACCACCTCGGTTATTTTTAAAGTTTCTGTTTTAGGAGACTTAAGGAAGGCTTTTCTTGCAGGTAGGTTAAAAAAGAGGTCTCTGACCACTACCACAGTCCCTTTTTTAAGATTAACAGGCTTTATGTTTAACTCTTGACCTCCTTCAACCTCTATCTGATAGGCTATATCCTGTCCCTCTCTTCGGCTTGCTATCGACATCCTTGAGACCTGAGCAATACTGGCAAGGGCTTCGCCTCTAAATCCATAGGTAACTATCTTAAAAACATCGGCAAGATTTTTTATTTTGCTGGTAGCAAAATGGTGATAACAAAGCTTTAGATCTTCTAAATCCATCCCTTCTCCGTCGTCATAAACAGAAATCTCTTTTAACCCTCCTTCCTTTATCACTACCCTGATATAAGAAGCTTGAGCATCAAAAGAGTTTTCTACCAATTCTTTTACCACGGAAGCAGGTCTTTCTACCACCTCTCCCGCGGCTATTTTTCCTCTTATCTCTTCTGGTAAAATCGAAATTTTAGGCATGTTTTTTTATCTGAGTAAAAATTATCCTTCCGCTTGAAGAATGTAAAAGGTTGGTTACCACCACCTCTACCTCTTTTCCTATAAGAGCCCTTCCATTTTCTACTACCACCATGCTTCCGTCTTCAAGATAACCTACTCCCTGTCCTTTTTCTTTACCTTCTTTTAGTATATAAATTTTAAGTACATCACCTGGATGTACCGGAAGTCTTAAGGCCAAGAATAGGTCGTTTATGTTAAGTACCTCTATCTTTTCTAACTGACAGATTTTATTTAAGTTATAATCTGTGGTAATTAGTTTAGCCCCTGTTTCTTTACAAAACTTGATAAGTTTTTCATCGGTAGACATTTTAGGATAGTTAGTTTCCACGATTGCTAAGTCTACTTTAGGAAGATTTTTTAATTCGTTTAGTAAATCTAAAGCCCTTTGTCCCCTTTCTCTTTTGATAGGATCGGTGCTGTCTGATAAAAATTGAATCTCCTCTAAGATAAACTTGGGTACTATAAGTTTACCCTCAACCCACCCTACTTTTGCTACATCTACAATTCTACCATCTATTATAGCACTGGTGTCAAGCACCTTTAAATTTTCTTTAAGCCAATCCCTTTGAGAATCCTTTTTAGCTAATTTTTTAGAAACGGTGGAAATTGGAGTAAGAGCTTTAGTAACTATCTTTTCTAAAATCTTTTCTATCATGTCAGAAACTTTTAATTCTTGAAATTTTTTACCTCCAAGAACAAGACCTAAATATCCTAATCCTAACATACTCATGATATAAAAAAAAATCTCCCAAACCGTGTTGCCTAAAACCTGATGGAATACAGAAGAAAAAAGTTTAGCAATCCCTAATCCTACCAGCAAACCAATGGAGCTCCCTAACAACTGTAGAAAAGGTAGATCTCTTATCCTTTTTTCTATAAAAATAACCAATACACCAAGAAAAAAACCTGCAGCCCCACCTAATAACGGAAAAACGTAGCCTTTTTCAGGATAAAAATAAAACAAAATGCCACCACCCAAAATAGTACAAACAGCTATAAAGATGATTTGGAAAAGATGCTTACCACCTAGCATTGCACCTCCTTTACTTAATAGACAAATACGAAAGCAGTTCTTTACAGTGTTCGGCACACCTTTTTAAAGCCTCTTGTTCTTCAGGCAAGAGTTTGAATTCTATCACCCTTTCTACCCCTTTTCTTCCTAAAACCACAGGTACTCCCAAAAAAACCCCTTCGATTCCATATTCCCCTTCTAAGTAAACAGAGCAGGTTAACACCCGTTTTTCATCTTTTAAAATACTTTCAACCATTTCTATCACAGAAAGGCCTGGTGTGGTGAAAGCACTACCTGTTTTAAGGTAAGAAACAATTTCTCCTCCACCAAACTTAGTCCTATAAACTATCTCTTCTATTTTTTCCTTAGGAAGAAGTTCGGTAACAGGAATCCCAGACACATTGGCCAATCTCACCAAAGGAAGCATCAGATCTCCATGAATTCCCATCACCAGGGCTTGAACGTCCTTAGGACTTACCCCTAAAGCCTCTGCTAAAAAATAACGATAACGAGCTGAATCAAGCACTCCTGCCATTCCGATAACCCTCTCCTTAGGGAACCCAGTTACTTTAAAAGCTACATAAACCATCGCATCAAGAGGATTAGAAACTACGATTACTATGCTTTGAGGAGCATATTTTTTAACATTTTCTGCGCAAGAACTTACTATTTTCTCGTTAATGCTTATCAGATCTTCCCTTGACATCCCTGGTTGTCTTGGCTTACCAGCAGTTATCACCACTACGTCTGCCCCTTCAAGGGCTGAAAAATCTTCTGTACCCCACATTTTTCCTGAAAATCCAAAAAGGGGGGAACTTTGTACCAAATCTAAAGCTTTACCTTTAGCAAGGTCTGGTATGATATCGATAAGAACGACCTCACGGGCAGTATTTTTAACCATCGCCCAATGGGCACAACTTGTCCCAACTGCACCTGCTCCAATAATAACCAACTTACTCATAAACTCTCCTCCTTGTTAAGAAATTCTTTATACCAAGTTTCAAAGATACGAACTTTCTCTTCTCCGTACTTCCTAAGTTCCTTTTTTATCTCCTCTACCGACTTCTCTTTATCTACCCTTTCAGGAACCTTAGAAAAAAATTTGTCTGCAAAGGCTATGATTTTTTCTTCTAAGGTCTGCGGTACCATATCTCTTGGAGGAAGAGGAAGTTTTTTTTCTATGATCTCTTGCTTGGTAATACCCACCCCTATGTGTCTTTCACAAACCAAAGCGAGGTCTAAATATCCCTCTTTCTCAAGAATATCCCTACCTATCACTCCATGCTTAATATAAGGCTCTGTAGCTTGTTCATTAAACTTAGGGAAATAAGTAAAAAAACATCCTATATCATGCAACATAGCTCCTTTATAAACAAAATCTAAGTTTACCTGGGGGAATTTTTTGGCTATTTCTAGAGCCTTTTTAGCAACTGCCTGAGAGTGGTTAACGATAAGATTTAAAAACTCTGGATTCCCCTTGCCGTACTTTTCAAGCAAACTTAAAGGATCCATAGGATCGACCTAATATTTAAAATTATAACCCCATCTATCACGTTGTAAACCAAAGTTATCATAAACCTAAAAACCTATTATTAGTTTAACTATAAAAAACAAGGCTATCAAAAAGGTAGGGATAGGAACTTCTCTTCTTTTACCAGATAAAAGCTTCAAAAAGACATAGCTTAATACTCCGATGATTATGCCGTTTACTATGCTAAAAGTTAAAGGCATGAACATGATGGTTAAAAAGGCAGGCAATCCTTCGGTGTAATCTTCAAAATCTATTTCCTTGATGGCGGTTAACATAAAAAGCCCTACCAACACCAAAGCAGGAGTTATAGCAGCAAGAGGAATTAATAAAAAAAGAGAAGAAAAAAACAAAGCTAAAGAGAAAAAGAAAGCAGTGAAAACAGAAGTAAGTCCTGTCCTTCCTCCCTCTGTAACTCCCGAAGCACTTTCTATATAAGCAGTAACTGTCGAAACCCCCAAAATAGCCCCTAAGGTTGTGCTTATAGCATCTACCAAAAGCCCTCGTTTAAAGCTTATACTTTCTTCGAATCTTTCTTCAAGTCTTGCTTTAGTAGAAACTCCTATAAGTGTGCCGATGGTATCAAAAAGATCTATAGAAAGAAAGGTGAGCATGATAATTAAAAAATCCCCTGACCAAATGTTACTAAAATCAAACTTAAAAAAAACTGAAGACGAAGAGAAAGGTAAAGACAGAAATTGAAAACCCTCTAATCGAGTTACTCCCAAAGGAATCCCCAAGACTGCGGTAATAAGGATACCTAAAAGCAAAGCCCCTTTTATCTTAAAGAAAAGTAAAGCCCCTGTAATAATTATTCCTAAAAGCCCTAAAAAGGCTTCAGGGTTGGTTAAGTCTCCAAGTTGAACGAGAACATTAGGATTTTTAACCACGATGTGAGCATTTTGAAGCCCTATAAAGGCTATAAAAAGGCCTATACCTACAGAAATTGCTCTTTTCAAATTCTCAGGGATAGCTTTAGCGATAGCAGTTCTAAGGTTGGTAACTGTAAGGAAGATAAAAATTATTCCTTCTAAAAACACAGCAGTAAGAGCTGTTTGCCAAGAGTATCCCATCCCTAAAACCACGGTATAAGTAAAAAAGGCACATAGTCCTACCCCAGGGGCTAAAGCAAAAGGTAAATTAGCATAAACTCCCATCAAAAAAGTAGAAAACATACACATCAAAACTACAGAGGTAAAAAGAGATTCCTTAGGCATTCCCGTTTTAGAAAGGATAGAAGGTACTACAGCAAGCACATAAGCCATCGTCATGAACGTGGTAAAACCTGCTATAAACTCTGTTTTTACATCGGTATTTCTTTGTTTTAACTTAAAGATCCGTTGGATAAAACTTTCTAAATTTTGTAGCATATCTCCTAAACCTTTAATTTTTTTGAAAATATAATGCAAATATATTAATAAAACTCCCTTTCGTCAACTTGAGGTTTTATTTTTTTAATACCACTTAAAAACTGTTTATGTTTTAAGGCTTTTTTGTTTTTTTCTGTTTTAGTAGATAAACCTGCTTAGTATGTTATAATACGTGATAATACTAAAAATTAACTGAGAGGTTTTTATGAAAAAACTTCTTTTTTACCTTGGGTTATGTTTGGTTTTACTTTGTGGAGGATGTGCAACCTCTCCTCCTCAAACTAAATCTACGATCACCTCTTTTAAAACCATTCTAATTCTTCCCTTCGAATATTACAATCCAGAGCAACGAGAAATTTTCATAGTACCTTTTAAAGGAATAATTTCAGGTCCCATCAAGATGTCAGCCTCAGAAACCCTTAGCCAAGTATTAAAAGAACGGTTACTAACTGCCAACCTTCCTTATCAGTTTAAATTTCTTGTTCCTCAAGAGGCTGAAACTCTGATTTTAGAAACACTTGCCGAAAGCCAAAGTTTTTCTGAATTTATTAAAAGGTTAGCCTCTAAAACCGGGGTAGATGCTATCCTTTACGGAAGGATTTATCGCTACCAGGAAAGACAAGGGAGTGGTTTTTCTGTAAACGAGCCAGCAAGTGTGGCCTTTGTCTTGGTACTTTATGATGGTTCTTCAGGAAAAATTGTCTGGGCAGAAATGTTTGACGAGACCCAGAAACCTTTAAGTGAAAACCTATTAAACCTTAAAATCTACAAAAAAATTAAATGGCTTACCGCTAAGGAACTGGCTGAAAATGGAATTGAACTTCTTTTACAAAAATTTCCTGGTGCCAAGAGGTAACAAATGTTGGTAATCCCGGCTATTGACCTAAGAAATCATAAGGTAGTAAGGCTTTTTCAGGGAGATTATGAGAAAACTAAAGTATATGGAGAAAACCCTGAAGAATATGCCCGATTTTTTAGACAACAAGGAGCTAAAAGACTTCATATAGTAGACCTTGATGGTGCCAAGGAGGGGAAACCAGTCCATAAAGACCTGGTAATAAAAATTGCCCAAGGTCTTGACATTCCTGTCCAGGTAGGAGGAGGGATAAGAACAGAAGAGCATGTAGAGACCTATCTAAAAAATGGGGTCTCTCAGGTCATCTTAGGAACTAAAGCTGTCTCTTCGGTTGATTGGTTAAGAACCTTATGTAATAGATATCCTCAGAAAATAATCGTAAGTGTAGACGTAAAAGGTGAAAAGGTAGCCATAGCAGGATGGTTGGAAACATCAGAGGTGAACTATTTGGATTTTATAAAAAATCTAAAAGGCCTTAAGCTTTTTGCGATTATTCTAACCATTATAGAACGAGATGGTACCCAAAAAGGGGTAGAAGTAGATAGATTAGAAAAAGCACTTCAGTTTTCAGAACATCCTATTATTTTAGCGGGAGGGGTTTCTACTTTAGAAGATATTCAAAAATTAAAACCTTATGAAAAGTTAGGATTGATGGGAGTTATAACTGGGAGAGCCCTTTATGAAGGTACGTTAAACCTTAAAGAAGCCTTATTACTTGCGGAGTGATGGACCTTAATTTTTTAAAAAATAAGATAGTAGATATCTTCTCTCGAGAAAAAATAACTACTGCTTATGTTAAAGACGTAAAAGGAAAACGCCTTCATATAGTTTTACCTTCTGGCAAAGAAGAGTCCATCAACTACCATGCTTTGGTATCCTTTGAAGAAAAACCAATTTCATCAAAAGACCTAACCCAGGTGGAGACCCTTTTAAGAGAAAAAAATCAAAAAAGAGAAAAACTAAAAGATATTTTTAACTTAGAAGAACTTTGGGAAGTGGTAGTTGACGAAGAACAACCCATTTTATTAGCTAAAGACCTGGTAGAACTTTTCCTGGGAAAAGTACCAGAAGAAGACGAAATCGCAGGGTTTTTACGAAAGGTCTGCGAGGCTAAACTTTATTTTAAATTAAAAGCACCTAACGAAGTAGAAATAATGCCTCGAGAGGAAGTAGAAAGGGAAATTCATAGGAGAGAAAAAGAACTCGAAAGATTAAAAAAATTAAACCAAGGTATAGAGTTTATAAAATCCTTAAAAGCAGGATCTATAGAAAAGTTTGACCAAGAAACTATAGACTTCTGGGGAACTGCTTTAAAAGAATATTTTTTATGGGAAGAGCAAAGTTCCTCGGGAAAGATGGTTAAAGACGTTTTAGAAAAGGCAGAAATTAAGGAACAAAATCAGATTTTTGACCTATTAGTTAAGCTAAACCTGTTTGACGAAGACGAAAACGTAGAGCTTTTGAAAACCAAATTTCCTTTAGACTTTAGTTTGGAAGAAATAAAACAGGCGGAAGAGATTTCTCGTTCCTCATTAGAGGATGAGCCTAGAGAAGACTTAACACATTTAGAGACTTTTACCATAGACGCTGAAGAGACAGAAGACTTTGATGATGCCTTAAGTTTTGAAGAGACAAAAGAGGGATATTTAATTTATGTTCATATCGCAGATGTGGCTGGATTTATAAAACCTGGGACCCCTCTTTGGAATGGTGCTTTAGAAAGAACTTTAACCCTTTATCTTCCTGAAAAAATCATTCCCATGCTACCTTTTTCCCTTTCTCACGAAAAATTTAGTCTAAAACAAGGAGAAATAAGGCCTGCCTTAACCTTTAAGATTTACCTGCAAAAAGACGGAGAGCTTAAAGAATTTAAAGCCACCTCCTCTCTTATTAAGGTAAAAAAGAGACTTACTTATAAAGAGGTAGACTCATATCTCAGTTCTGGAGAACCTTTCTGGCAAAAACTTTATCAACTTCTTATGCGGTTTAAACGAAGAAGGGAAGAAAATGGGGCTATCGCTATCTTTTTGCCTGAGGTTGAGGTTAAGGTGTCTGAGGATGGGACTATTTCAGTTTTCAAGGTAGAAATGACCCCTGCCAGAATGTTGGTGGCTGAAGCTATGGTTCTTACCAACTACTTAGGAGCCAAACTACTCCAACAAAATCAAATTCCTGGAATTTTTCGTTCCCAACCTAAACCCATAGAAGTAATAGAAAACTTTGAAGAAAACCTTTATCTTAAGCTCCTTCAACTGAGATATCTTGCGAAATCTGAAATTTCTCTTTTTCCAGAATATCATTCTGGATTAGGACTTGAAGCTTATGCTACCTTGTCTTCTCCGATAAGAAGGTTTGCAGACCTGGTAAACCAATATCAGCTAAAGGCTCTTATCGCTGGTACCCCTCCTCTTTCAGAAAAGGAACTCAACCAATTTTTACCAGAATTGCAAACTAACCTTCAAAGAGCAACCTTTCTTCAAAACAAAAGAGAAAAATATTTTCTACTTAAATACTTGCAAACCCAGGTTAAAGACCAACCTTTACAAGGACTGGTTTTGCAGGTACAAAACAAAAGGGCCAAAGTATACCTGGTTGATTTTAACCTTACAGGAGACCTGATAGGGTTCAAAGAAAACCTCAATCCTGGGCAAGAAATAATCGTTAAAATAGAAAAGGTCAACCCCAGATTAGAAATATTAAGACTGAAACTTGATTAAATTAAATTTTTATTAGCCTTTTTTTCAGAATACATCAAAGCATCTGCTGTTGCAAGCATATTTTCTATAGACTTTTCTAAATCCCCCTTATCTTCTAGCTGAGCAATACCAATAGAAATCTTAACATTAGGGATGTTATATATCTCCCAGTTTTTCTTAATCCTTTCAGCTACCTGAACAGCTTGCTCTTTGGTAGTATACGGTAATAAGATAACAAACTCGTCTCCTCCATATCTAAAAACCAGGTCTACCCCTGCTCTTACACTATTTAAAAGAGTTTCCCCTACCAGCTTTAGTAAAGCATCACCTTCTTGATGTCCAAGATTATCGTTATACCATTTAAAATTGTCAAGGTCTAGCATCATTAAACTAAGAGGATGTCTTTGCCTAAGGGCTTTATAGGCTTCTTCTCTTAGTTTTTCTTCAAAGAACCTCCTGTTATAAACCCCTGTCAAAGAGTCTTCTATCAAAAAACGCTTTATTTTTTTATCCAGGTAATATTCTTTAAAAAGTTTAGCCAACCTAGCTTTAAGTTCGTTTATAGTAAAAGGTTTAAAAACAACTTCATCTGCGCCTAAGTCAAAATAACGTGCTATATCTTCCTCTTTTAAAAAATTTAAAACTACACATACCTTAGATTCTTCGTAGAATTCTCTAACTTTGTTTAAAAGAAACGAAAGATCTTCTCCTCCTCTCCCCACCAATACCACCAACTGAAAAAGGTCTTCTTTAGAAAACTCTAGCCTTTCCACACTTATTATTTCTACCTTATAGGGCTCTAAAATTTCTTCCAAAAAAAAAGTTACTTCTTTTTCCTGATCATAAATTAAAATTTTTGGATCCTCTTTAAGCTCTGTCTTTATTAAATCTAACCACTTAGCTAACTTCACTAAAATTCCTCTCTTTCTTTTTTTAAAAAATCTCTAAGGATCTGTGCATGGTCAAAAACTAAAAAATCCCATGGAATTTCTTCTAACTTAAATACTCGAGCCTCTTTAGCGTCATCCATTCCTTTAAGCGTCCCTTTACCTTTAGCCACAAATACTGTAGAAATAGTATGAAACCTTGGGTCTCTGTCAGGATTTGAATAACAACCAAGAAGATATTCGAGCTCTATGTCTAAATTAGTCTCTTCCTTAGCCTCTCTTATCGCTGCCTGTTCCAGGGATTCTCCATAGTCTACAAAACCTCCAGGTAATGCCCACCCTTGAGGGTAATTTTTTCTATAGATTAACACGATTCCATCGCCAAACTTAATGATAATATCTACCGTAGGAAAAGGATTTTTATACGGTTTAAAGGTATCTGGATGGTATTTTGAGGTTATCTCTATCATAGCTTGATGAATATGACTGTTTGAAGCCACTATGGTGTTTAGGAAAGGATGGTAAGGGTTACCTAAATAATCTGTAACCTTACCCCCTGCCTCTTCCACAAGAAGGATTCCAGCTGCGGTATCCCAGGGTTTAAGATAGGGTTCCCAAAAACCCTCATACCTTCCACAGGCAACGTATGCCAAATCAAGAGCAGCAGAACCAAAGCGTCTAACTCCCTGACATTTTGTCATAAACTCTTTAAATAAAGGGATAAACAAATCAGGACTATCCATAATTTTAGATACAGGAAAACCAGTACATAAAAGCGAAGATAACAAGTTATCTACCGAAGAAACCCTAATAGGATTCCCGTTTAGGTAGGCCCCTTGACCTCGTACTGCATAAAAAAGTTCGTCTGTCATCGGATTATAAACCATCCCTAAAACCGGTGTTTTACCTTGCATCAAGGCCACTGAGATAGCAAACCAGGGAAGACGATGAGCAAAATTGGTAGTTCCGTCTAACGGGTCAACCAACCAAAAAACCTCGGGCAACTCTTTTTCAGGGTGATAGCTTTCTTCAGCTAAAATAGAAGCAGAAGGAAAAATCCGTTTCAAACCTTCTTTAAGCTTTTCCTCAGACTTAAGGTCAACAGAGGTTACCAGATCTATTTTTCCTTTATAAAAAACCTCAACCGAAGAAAAATAAGACTGTTTTTGAAAACTGCCAACTTCTAAAACCAGAGCTTTAAGAGGATCTACCAGCTTTCTCCAATCCATAAGTAATAGGATATTATAATCTTACAAAATTACAAGACACTTTGCTTATTTTTATTAATGATCGACAGGTTGACAAAAATAAGTTTTAACTTCAAAATGTTGTAGAAGCTTACTATCAGAAACTGGAGGGCAACATGGATAAAAAAGGCTTGTCAATGATAATTTTGATGGTAATAGCTTGGGGGACCTTTCTCTTAAACCAGGGATTAGTTTACGCAGAAACCAAAGGTGGTCATCCTAAGATCACGACTGTTTCAACCTCGATTAAAGAAAAAAAAGAGATCCTACCGAACGTGTTGAAGCTTACGGTTGAAGTATCTACTCAACCTTTACCTAAAGAAATAGAAGTTATAAACCTTTTAGGTACTATAGATAAAAAAGTAAAGGCCTTAGAAGTAGAATACCATGGAGGAAGGTATTATGTATACAAAGACTGTCAGTGGATAAAAAACAAACAAGTATGCCATGGGTATAAAGGTTTTCTTTCTTATGTTTTTGAGCTAAAAGATCCAACTAAACAAACCAAAATTTATTCTCTGTTTGAAGAGGCTAAAAAGATGTATGGCGATAGCCTCGATTTTTCTGTAACCAACATCTACTGGACGATAACAGAAAAAGACTTGAAAACCATTACAGAAGAGTTAAAGTTAACTTTAATAACTAAAGCTATAAAATTTTCTGAAAAAGTTTCTAAAACCCTTAATAAATCCTGTCACATCACTACCTTAAACCTTGACCAACGTGGTGATGGTATCATCATCCAAAAAGCCTCTTTATTAAAAAGTTTTTCTGAAGAAAAAGCAACGATAGAGCCTCCAAGCCCCAAACAAGAACAAACAGTAGAACTTTCTGCCTATGTAGTTTTATCCTGTTATTAGTCTTTGAATGATTAAAAAAAATTTTAATGTTAATCCTATCAAAGGCCTTGACAAAATATGATTTTAATTTATTTTTATGAATATCTCATGAAGTATTCCCCGGTAGCTCAATCGGCAGAGCGGTGGGCTGTTAACCCATAGGCTGCAGGTTCGAGTCCTGCCCGGGGAGCTTATTTTAATTTTTTTAAACCTGTGAGAATCTATCTTTGGATTAATCTAAAAATTTCCAACTATTAGGTTTCTTTAAATGTCTAAAATTTAAATCAAAGGAGTTTGCCGATGGAAGAGAGCCAAAAAGGAAAAAATATCGTTTCTTCGGAAGACAATGTAGACAAAGTTCTTGAAGAACTAGGTAGTCCAATCTATCTTTCAGAACTTAGGAGAAAAACCCTTACAGAGCTTTATTCTATAGGAGAGCAATTAAACATAGAAAACATCTATAACTATTATAAAAAATCTGATGTAATCTACAACATCATAAGCACTTTACTTAATAAAGGGGTAGAGATCATAGTAGAAGGCGTCTTAGAAGTTTTACCAGAAGGCTTTGGCTTTTTGCGGTTTAACGATTATAACTATCTTCCAAGCTCCGAAGATATTTATGTTTCTCCTCCGCAAATACGAAAATTTGGGCTTAAAACTGGAGACACCATATTTGGTTATATCAGACAACCTAAGGAAGGAGAAAAATATTTTGCCTTAGCCAAGGTGGAAAAAGTTAACTATCTTCCACCAGAAATAGTTAGAACCAGAACTCCTTTTGACCATCTTACCCCTATCCATCCTAACCAATGGCTTAGGTTAGAAACCACCCCAGATAATCTTTCAACCAGGATTATAGATTTATTTGTTCCCATAGGGAAAGGACAAAGAGGTCTTATCGTTGCACCTCCAAGAACAGGAAAAACGGTCTTGTTACAGAATATCGCCAATGGAATAGTAACTAATTACCCAGATGTATATTTAATCATTCTCTTGATAGATGAAAGACCTGAAGAAGTAACAGAAATGCAAAGAATCGTCCCCAAGGCTGAGATTGTAAGCTCTACCTTTGATGAACCACCTCAAAAGCACACCCAAGTTGCTGAAATTGTTATAGAAAAGGCCAAAAGATTGGTTGAGTGTAAATATGACGTGGTAATCTTACTTGACAGTCTTACCCGTTTAACCAGAGCTTATAACGTGGTAGTTCCTTCAAGCGGGAAACTTCTTTCAGGAGGAATTGATGCCAATGCCTTACACAAACCCAAAAGATTCTTCGGCGCTGCAAGAAACATAGAAGAAGGAGGAAGCCTTACTATTATTGCCACCTGTCTTATAGACACAGGAAGCCGTATGGATGAAGTGATCTTCGAAGAGTTTAAAGGAACAGGTAACATGGAGATAGTATTAGATAGGCGCTTGGCTGATAGAAGGATCTGGCCTGCCATAGACATCCATCTTAGTGGTACAAGAAAAGAAGAACTTTTATTACCTCCTGATATTCTCCATAAAGTCTGGTTATTAAGGAAGGTTCTCTCGCCTCTGTCTTCAGTAGAATGTATGGAGTTCCTTATCGAAAAAATGAAAGACACCTCAAGCAACCAAGACTTTTTAAGCAAAATGAATCAGTAAATCGACAGAAAGCCTTGGTCAGGACCACCTACCAAGGCTCTATCAAGGTTTCTTATTTTAAACCTTTCCTCGACTTTAGAAAAAGTGCAAGATAGGCATCAGATTTAATCCGTAGTGTTCTTTTAATTGTAAACAAAATAAAAAGTTGCCCTTTTAAACCTAACAGTCCTCTCAAAAAAAAAGAAAAGCATCTCTGCATCTTGTAGAGGGATATTTTTACCTTAACATGTAATATAAAATTAGACAATCTTTATAAGCTTGATATAATAATTCAATAATTCAAGGATAATTAAAGTTATTATGCAATAGAATAGAAACATGAAAACAAAGCTTATTAACGAGTGGTGTCTGTTATGTGAACCTCCTTGTTTTAAATTTCGATATCATGCTACTGATTTAGATCTTTTTATGATTCGAGAAAAAATTCATCAACATGGGCTTGATAGTGAAGAAAAAGTTAAAAAGGCAGATTTAAACCTTATTACAACTTTGCTTAGAAAGGGAAAAGGGTTGATAGAGTATTTTGATGAGCCGATGCAGTATCCTCAAGACCACTGGTGGTGGCATTTAGATAAAATTGTTGAAAAATCCTATCCCCAAGAACTCCTTCCTGAATATCTTAGAGTAGTTTACGAAAAAGCTTTAAAAGGTGAGATCAGGTTAATCTACGATTCTTATCAAAGTGAATTAATAAAAAGTTGGGTTTTATTCTGTGAATTTCCTGACGATCTTCGTTATTATGCTTCTGCACCTGCCCTTTTAGAAACAAGAGAGGAAATTCATCAACAAGGTCTTGATGATGAAGAGGATGTACAAATCGCTGATCTTATGTTAATAGAAGTTGTATTACAAAAAGGGGCAGATCCTTCTGACTTATTTGATGATCCTCAAAAGTATCCTTTTGACCACTGGTGGTGGCATTTAGAGAAAATTGGAGAGAAAACTTATCCTGTCCAACTTCTACCGGAATATTTGAGAAATATTTATTTAAAAAATAAATAAAAACATTAAGGGAGATAAGTTTTTCTTTAAGAAGCCTTCTTAAATATCTCCTTTTTTTCTTTTTTATAAGATAAGGAATCAAATAGGCTTCTACTAAAGTTTTTAAAAACACAACAACTAAAAAAACAACTAAAAATGCAATAAAAAATAAAACCATCAAAGGACCGATGAGAAGACCTATGATAGACTTTAAAGACAAACTCAATATAGCAGGCATACGAGTGTATTCCAAAGTTAAAAGAATACATTAACTAAAATATACTACTAATTTCTAAAGAAACAAAATATTTCTAACATTGCCAATTGATTTGGGAGTTCCCTTTATATCCCACATGATTCAGATGAAACTTATACTACTGCTACTCAAAAACCGAAGAGTGAAATTGCTTTATATCTCACATGGTTCAGATGAAACACGCATGAGGAAGTTTCCAAAAATTCTTCTTCTTTCTTTATATCCCACATGGTTCAGATGAAACCCAATTGTCAAAGAACATAAAAAAATTACATGCAAAAGCTTTATACATAAAAATTTTAAAACAATTTATAATTTTATCCACAACCTGAATTTTATTTTATCTGCATCAAACCTTCAATCGATTTTAAAAAAGCTAATAAAAAATATCTTCATTATGTAGCATTCATTAAGTTTATTCAAATTTTGGCAGAAAACCAGGTTCGATGCAAAATCATAAAATATTCCCTGTTATTTCCTTTTCAATTCCAAGGACTATTTTTCTGTAGTTCAACCTGTTCTCAAGACTGTAAAAATATATAGAATTATTTTCCATAGTGTTTATTTAATTGTGTCTGCCAATTTTGGGTAAGAAGTCTCCCTCCTAAAATTAGATATCGCTTCTTGAAATCCAGGTAAACTCCTACCCCTGTATCTCTCGTTCATCTCCAACAATACCAAATATACCACCTTACAAACTGAATCCACTCCCGAAAATACCTCTATCACCTTAGCCCTCATCAAGATATCCTTCATTAGCCTCTCTAATTGATTCGTAGTGTAAATAAACCTTCTAACCTCCTCCGGATATCCCATAAACGTCGTAAGCTCGTTAAAATTCTCCTCCCACTTCCTTACTACCTCCGGATATATTCTACCCCATCTCTCCTTAAACTTCATCGGGAGTAGAATATAAATTGTGTCTTTTAATAAAATATTTTAGAGGCATAATAAAAATTTTTAATATTTTTTAAATTAATGATAACATAAAACCTAAAA
>NZ_JASUTP010000028.1:0-19859 GCF_030445475.1 Thermodesulfobacterium sp.
GAGTTAAAGCGGCTTAATAACCTAAAAAGAGATAAAATTTTAGTAGGACAAAAGCTTATCGTTGGGGTCAAAAAGGATGAAACCTCTACCAGAGAAAAATTAAAAACCACAGAAAAAAAAGAGTATGTATACCACATCGTAAAGAAGGGAGAAAGTTTAGATAGTATCGCCAAGAGATATCGTGTTTCTAAAGAGGAACTTAAAAGGCTTAACCATCTCAGGTCAGAAATTTTAACACCAAACCAAAGACTTATCATCCGACCTAAGGAAGAGGACGAAGATTCTTATTCATCTCAGCCTTCAAAACCTTTAGAGGAAAAAGAGACGAGTTTTCAGGCTTTGGAAAAGAAGTTTGAAGGTTTAAAAAACAGTTCTAAGATTAGCCGAAAGCAATGGGTGAGGTTGGCAGAGGAATATAAGCGGTTTTATCTTCTTTATCCAAACAACCCTTTAGCCCCTAAGGCGGTATTAAGAACAGCTCAGGCTTATTACCAGGCTTATACCAAATCTTTGCGAAAATCAGACCTTAACCAAGCGGTGAAAAATTATCAAAGACTTTTGACTCATTATTCTAACTCAGCTGAGACAGAAGAAGCCTATTATATGCTAGCTAAGATATATGGTGAGGAGTTATCTGACAAAAACCTTGCTGAAAGATATAAAAAGGGGCTTGAGCAAAGGTTTCCTAAAAGTGCTTATCTTGCTCAACTAAAACCTTTACCTCAGCGATCTTCTCCTGCTACTCAAAAAGAAATCGCTAAAAAGAAGAAAAAAAAGAGAGAAACATTTGAATTTTATACTTCAAATCGAACCGCTCAAGAGCCTAAGATTACTTTAGCCCCTCAAGTGGTACCTAAGCGTTCTGAAACCAAGGTAAACGCTCAACCTACTCCAGCTTTAGTAGCTGATGCCAAAAGGGTGTTAGAGGTTTCCCCGGTAACAGGAGAAGACTATACCAGGATTATCATCGGTGTTTCTGGAAACTTTGAGTACCAGACAAACATCCTGAAAAGTCCCCCAAGGATTTATGTAGACATCTATCCAGCAAATCTTGACCCTAAAGTTCCTAAGGAAATAGAACTTAAGGACGTACATCTACAAAAGATAAGGGTAGGTCAGTTTGATAAAAACGTAGTAAGGGTTGTGGTTGACCTAAAAAGCCTAACTTCTTACAAAATTTTTAAGTTAAAGGATCCTCATCAGCTTGTGCTTGATTTTACTGGCGAAGAAAAGATGCCTTTTACTGTTATAGCTACCAAACCTAAAAAGTCTAAGAGTTTGTCTTCTAAGAAAAAACAGACCGAGGACAAGCAGGAATACATAAATCTTGCGAGACAGTTTGGTTTAGGGATAAAAAGGATAGTAATAGACCCAGGACATGGGGGTGAAGACCCAGGGGCTGTAGGACCTACAGGGCTAAAGGAAAAAGAAGTCAACCTTCAGGTAGCTAAGCTGTTAGCGCAAAAACTTAAGGAGCGCTTGCCAGAGGTAAAGGTAATTTTAACAAGGAATACCGATGTTTTTATCCCCTTAATCCAGAGGCCAGCAATAGCTAATTCCAAAAAAGGTGACCTTTTTATCTCTGTCCATACCAACGCCTCTCCTAACCCTAACGCAAGAGGTATCGAGGTGTATTATCTTAACTTTAGCACAGACCCAGAGTCTATGAGGGTTGCAGCTCTTGAAAACTCAGCTTCAGATAAAACTTTAAGCGACCTTCAAGATTTAATCAAGGCAGTTCTTTCTAACACCAAACTTTCAGAGTCAAAGCTTTTGGCAGAAAAGGTTAACCAATATCTTCATCAAACCTTAGTAAGGTTTTATCCTGATACCCCTTCTCGAGGGGTAAAGTATGCTCCTTTCTTGGTTTTGGTAGGTACAAGGATGCCTGCTATTTTGGTAGAGGTGTCATTCATAACCAATCCTGTAGAGGAGTCACGACTTAAAAATCCTCATTATTTAGAGATGGTTGCTGAAGGTATCGCTAAAGGTGTAGAAGCTTATGTTCAAACTCTAAAACTTTCTCAGACTTTCCATGGCAAAACCTCTTAAACCTCTTTTTGGCGTAGACTTGTTTTTTTCTCAGGGGCTTTATCAAAACTATCAAAAGTATAAGGTTGCCCTTCTTTGCAATCAGGCCTCTCTTGATGAGACCTTTACCCCCACCTTTATAAGGTTTAAACAGGCCTTTGGGAAAAACTTCAGGCTTATCTTTTCCCCTCAGCATGGGCTTTACTCAGAGAAACAGGCTAACATGATAGGGTCTTATGACGAAGTGGAGCCCTTTACCCAAACCCCTGTGATAAGTCTTTATGGCCCAAGGTTAGAGCCAGAACCTTATCATTTAGAAGACATAGACGTGGTTTTTGTGGACCTGCAGGAGGTTGGCTGTAGGGTATATACCTATATCTGGACGATGTTTTTGCTACTTAAGGTGTGTTTTAACTTAGGGAAAAAAGTGGTAGTCCTTGACAGACCAAACCCGATAGGAGGAAAGATCGAAGGCCCTTACTTAGAAGAAGATTTTAGATCCTTTGTAGGCCTCGACCCTTTACCTTTAAGGCATGGTTTAACCATAGGAGAATTAGCCTTACTGTTTAAAAAACGACATTTTCCAGGTTTGGATTTAGAGGTAGTTGCTGTAAAGGGTTACAGGAAAAGTTTGTTATGGAAGGAACTTGGGAGGCCCTGGGTTTTACCTTCCCCTAACCTTCCTTCCTGGTGGTGTAGTCTTGTTTATCCAGGTCAGGTGTTGCTTGAAGGAACAAACCTTTCTGAAGGTAGAGGCACAACTCTGCCCTTTCTGGTTTTTGGTGCTCCATACTTAAGGATAGAAAAGGTGCTTAATTTTTGGGAAAAATTAGATCTTCCAGAAAAAGACCACGTATTTTTGAGGCCTTTTGTTTTTGAGCCTACCTTTGATAAATGGAAAGGCAGCCGTTGTTTTGGTTTTCAACTATACGTAAAAGACCCAGTAAGGTTTCAACCAGTTAAAACCACCCTTATTTTGCTAAGGTTTATAAAAGAAAACTTTTCGGAGTTTGAGTTTTTAAAGATCCCTTATGAGTTTGAGGAAAAAAAACGTCCGATAGACATTTTGGTGGGTAGTAAACCGGTACTTGATTGGTTAGAAGGGAAAAGAGAAATTGACCTTGATTTTTATCTGTATTATAATTTAAAAAATTATCAGGAAGAGATAGCCTCTATTTTGATGTATGAGTAAAAATAAAACTTTATGAGTAAAAAGTCAAACAATAAAACGATAAAGTTTAAGTCTAACAAGGAGCGGGTAAGTTATTTACTGAAACTTTTTGAGAAGAAAGACAGGGTGCTTATCGTTATTTGGGCAGACCCTGATTCTCTTGCTTCAGCTTTAGCCTTTAAAAGAATATTGCAAAACCGGGTAGAAAAAGTAACCATAGCCAACATAAACGAAATAACCAGGCTTAACAATAAAGTGATGGTAGAGGTTTTGAAAATACCCTTGGTTAAGTATTGTCCTAGGCTGCTTGAAGAACATGATAAATTTGTTTTAGTGGACTCGCAACCTTCTCATAGAGAAGAGTTTAAAAACATCTCCTGGGATGTGGTGATAGACCATCACCCTCTTTTTAGCGAAATCGAGGCTAAGTATTATGACATCAGACCTGATTATGGTGCTACGGCAACCATTCTATATGAATACTTAAAAACTTTAAGAATCAAACCCTCTGTCTACTTGGCTACAGCTCTGGTTTATGGGATAAAAACAGACACCAGCAACTTTGAAAAAAGTGCTAACATCCATGATGTAATGGCTTTTCAGAACCTTTATAAACATATGAACAAACATCTTCTTTCCAAGATAGAGAGCTCAAGCTTGAGGCGGTCTGAACTCAGGTATTTTAAGATTGCTTTAGACCAGCTTAAGTTTAGAAAAAACAGGATGTTTACCTATGTAGGGAAGGTAAGTAATAGTGATGTTTTAGTGTCGATAGCTGATTTTTTAAACAAGGTGTATGAAACTTCTTGGGTGTTTGTAGGGGGCGAATACAAAAAAGTGTTAACTATCATCATTCGTTGTGATGGTTACAGAAAAAATGCAGGTAAAATGGCTAACAAGCTTTTTAAAGACATCGGTTCTGCAGGAGGACATAGAGAAAAGGCTCGGGCTGAAATTCCTTTTGCCAACCTTTCTACCCCGCCAGAGCAATTTAACACCGATAAGCTTATCAAACTTTTTGATAAGTATTTTAAGTTGATAGATAAAAAAGAAAAAGAGAAGGTAAAAGAATAAGCTATGTCAAGATTTGTAGATCAGGCAAAAATTTATGTTAAGGCAGGTAACGGTGGTGATGGATGCATCAGCTTTAGACGGGAAAAATACGTGCCTAAGGGAGGTCCAGACGGAGGCGACGGAGGGGATGGAGGGGATGTTATCTTGATGGCAGACCCTCAGGTCCATACCCTGTATGATTTTTATCATCAGGTACATTTTAAGGCTGAGAACGGTCGCCCTGGGATGGGCAAAAAGATGAAAGGAAGAGATGGGGAAGACCTTATCTTGCGTGTACCTGTAGGTACTGTTGTAAAAGATGCAGAAACCGGAGAGGTTTTAGGTGATTTGGTAACTCCTGGTCAAACCCTGGTAGTAGCCAAAGGAGGTAAAGGCGGCAGGGGGAACGCAAGGTTTGCTACCCCGGTCAGACAGGCCCCAAGAATTGCTGAAAAAGGAACCCCTGGAGAGGAAAGGTGGATTCTGCTTGAGTTAAAATTGATAGCAGATGTAGGACTGGTTGGTTTCCCCAACGCTGGGAAATCTACCCTTCTTAGCAGGATTTCTGCAGCTAAACCCAAAATCGCCGACTATCCTTTTACTACCCTTGAGCCTAATTTAGGGGTGGTAAGTCTGTTAGAAGGAGGGTCTTTTGTGGTGGCTGATATCCCAGGGCTGATAGAAGGAGCTCATAAGGGGATTGGTCTTGGGCATGACTTTCTAAGACATATCGAACGCACAAGGGTTTTACTCTACGTGCTTGACATAACCAAAAAAGAAGAGGTCTTGAAAGATTATCAAGTACTTAAAGAAGAACTCAGACTTTTTAACCCACGTTTATTAGAAAAGGAATACTTTATAGCCTTAAACAAGATAGATACGATAGCAGACCAAGAAGAGATAGAAAGAATCGTGTGTCTTTTCCCTGAAGAAGACCAACCAAAGATTTTTCCTATCTCTGCGGTATCAGGCCAAGGGGTGGTTCAGTTGATTTATGCCCTTTGGAGAAAAATAAACGAGATATTACAGACCAGTGACAAAGAGATCATTCAAGGACAATAAAGTTATGGATAGACAAGCCAGACTAAAAAAAGTTTTAAAAAATGTAAAAAGGATGGTAGTAAAGGTTGGTAGTGCGGTAATTACCAAACAGGATGAGGGATTAAACTATGAGGTTTTAGAAAACTTGGTTTATCAGCTTCAGAAAAAGGTTAAAGAGGGGTATAAGGTAGCTCTGGTTTCGTCAGGTGCGATTGCCTGTGGAAGGGCAAAGTTAAAGTTTTATAAAAAGCCTCTTGCTCTTTGTGAAAAACAGGCCTTGGCATCTATAGGACAGGCGGCTTTAATTCAGGCTTATGAAAACCTTTTTAATCAATACGGTATTTTTGTGTCTCAAATTCTTCTTACTGCAGAAGACCTATCTCTGAGGGAACGCTACCTTAACGCCAAAAAAACCTTTGAGACCTTGCTTAAATGGGGTATCCTTCCCATCGTTAATGAAAACGATACAGTTACGACAGAAGGGATAAGATTTAGTGATAACGATATCCTTTCTGCTTTGGTTGCAGGAACCATCGAGGCAGACCTTTTGGTTATCCTTTCAGACATAGATGCCCTTTATAAGGAGGACCCAAGAGAAAACCCCCAAGCTGAAAAGATATCTGAGGTGTTTAGAGTAGATGAGACGATTTTTAAGATGGCAGGTAAAAAACCTGGAAGTCTAGGAAGGGGAGGGATGTATTCAAAGTTGCTGGCAGCTAAGATGGCAAACTCTATGGGCATTCCTGTGGTTCTTCTCTCAGGTAAGGAACCTTTTATTTTGGAAAAGTTTTGGGAAGGCCAAGAGATAGGTACCATCTTTTGGCCTGAAGAAAGAAAACTCAGCATGAGAAAACTTTGGATAAAATACTACATCAAACCAGAAGGTAGGATTTATATAGATGAAGGGGCTGAAAAGGCCTTATTAGAAAAAGGAAAAAGTCTACTTTTACCAGGGATTCAAAAAATAGAAGGAGAATTCCCAAAAGGGGCTTGTATAGAATGTGTAAACCAGCAGGGAGAAATCATAGCCAAAGGCCTTATCACCTTTTCTTCCTATGATTTACAAAACCTTCTTTCCTCTGATGAAAGACCTAACAAAGAGGTAATCCATCGAGATAATTTAGTGATCCTTAGCTCTTAAGCCCTGTTTTTTTCGTATTCTGTAATTTTTTCTATGATGGTGTGGGCTGAGTTAAAGGCTTTAAGGATGTTTCCTCCTTTGACCGCAAGGTCTCCTGCAAGAAAAATCTTAGGAAGGTTGGTTTCCAGATGTTCGTTTAGGATAGGATTTCCTTTTTCATCAAACTCTATCCCGATTTTTTTTAGAAAATTTTTTGGAGTAGTTCCTCCTAAACAGTAAATGATAACATCATAAAACCCAGTCATTCCATCTTTAAAGAAGACCTTTATTTTTTCACCTTCAGGGGCTATCTGAATTATGTCTGTCCCTAATAAAAGCTTGATTTTTCCTTCTTTTTCTTTTTGATAAAGAAGGTTTAAGTTGGTCTCGTTTATCCTGAAAAATGAAGGCCTTCGGTAAGAAAGATGGACCTCGTTCTTTTCACAGAACTGAAGACTTACCTCAGCTGCTGTGTTTCCTCCACCTACCACTAAAATTTTCTTGTTTTCTAAGGCTACATCTGGTGGTTCAAAGAATACCCTGTTTTTTAGTTCAGAAGGAATGGGATATTCTGGTTTGTTAGGTGCACAAAAGATACCTATAGCAATGATTACAAACTCAGCCAGAAACTTAGGCTCATCTTTTACCCAGATTTCATAACTACCGTTATTTTTGACTACGTTGGTAACCTCAGAATTAAGTCTTACATCAAGTTTCCACTGTTTTATCCAGGAATTAATCCTTTCTAAAAACTCCTCTTTAGTTTCTGTCTCAAACGAGCAGAGCCCTATGGGTTTGACGTTTTTGTCTCGGTAATCAGCATCTACCCTTTTCCCTGGTTTGTAAAACTTGGAAATGGTATAGCATACCTCTTTATGTTTTTCCAGAACCACCACAGGCTCTAACCCTTTAGCTTTGGCTTCTATCGCGCAGGCAATACCTGCAGGGCCACCACCTACTATGGCAATCTTTACCCTTTCTAAGGGTTTTTCCATTACTATCCTCTTTATTTAATTTTTTGTTCCCAAGCCCAGGCGTGTTGGATGATGATTTCTAAGTTCTGAAACTTAGGTTCCCAGGAAAAAAGAGACTTAATTTTTCGATTATCGGCAATCAAAACCGGAGGGTCTCCAGGACGTCTTTCTGTCTCTATTACTTTAAAGTCAACCCCTGTGACCTTTTTTACAGCCTCTACCACCTGTCTTACCGAAACCCCAACCCCATACCCACAGTTTAAAACTAGGCTTTTTCCGCCATCAAGCAAGTATTCTAAGGCAAGGATATGAGCCTCGGCTAAGTCCATTACATGGATGTAGTCTCTGATGCAGGTCCCATCTGGGGTAGGATAGTTGGTGCCATAGATTTCAAGATAGGGATATTCTCCTTTAGCGGTTTTAAGGGCTCTTATGATAAGATGGGTAGGCTGGTTGTAGGCTGGTCCTAACTCAGCCTCTGGGTCTGCCCCTGCCACGTTAAAATATCTTAGGGCTATGTAGTCTAAAGCCTCTGCATGAGAAAGGTCCTCTAAGACCTTTTCTATCATCGCCTTGGTTCTACCATAAGGGTTGATGGGTTCTAAAGGTGCGTCCTCTGGTACAGGAATGGTTTTTGGTATACCATAAACCGCCGCTGAAGAGGAAAAAACAAACTTTTTAACCCTGGCTTTGCTCATCGCTGAAAGAAGTTTTAAGGTATTTTCTACGTTATTGCGGTAGTATTTTAGAGGAAAAGCTACACTTTCAGGAACCACGATAGAGGCTGCAAAATGCATCACAGCCTCAGGTTTTTCTTCCTTTAAGATTTTTTCTACCTTTTCTTCTACGGCAAGGTCTACTTGATAAAACTTGCCATAGGGGATTTTTTTTCCGGTGGTGCTAAGGTTATCGATGATAACCACTTCATATCCATTTTGGACTAAAAGTTTGGCTACATGAGACCCTATATATCCGCAGCCACCGGTGATTAAAATTTTAGGTTTTGCCATGTTAAAACCGTTTTACTTTTGTTTTAGATATGATACAATAAGTTTTGTATGTCGTCAACCAAAGTTTGGGTTAATAAACCAGTCGATTTAGAAGTTTTAAAACAATTTGTAACCAAAGGGTTTTTTACCCCGTTTCTTGCTCAAGTCTTGATCAATAAAGGCTTTACCAGCATAAAAGAAGCTTATCGTTTTCTCTTCCCCCAGCTTAGCGATTTTGGTGACCCTTTTTTGATTCCTGACATGTTACCTGCGGTAAAAAGAATATATCAGGCAGCTATCTCTAACGAGACCATAGGTATTTATGGAGACTCAGACGCTGACGGCATTATCGGAAGCTTTGTGTTGTATGATTTTTTGGTAAGTATTGGCTGTAAGGTTGAATGGCTTATTCCCAGTAAGGAAAAAGAAGGTTATGGTTTTCACGCCAAATTTTTGCCTTACTTCAAACAAAAAGGGGTAAGTCTTTTAATCACGGTAGATGTGGGAATTTCTGCAGCTGATACCGTAAACGAGGCTAAAGCCTTAGGAATAGATGTGATAGTTACAGACCATCACGAGGTAGTCGAAAAACCTGATACCATCGTGGTTTCTGGAAAGCTTACATCTAAAAGCTCTCCCTTTTATCATCTATGCGGGGCAGGGGTAGCTTTTACCCTGATAAGGGCTCTAAGAAAGTTTTTTTACGAGCAAGGGTTTTTTAGAGGAGACAACATCCCTCAGATACGAAAATACCTTGAGCTTGTGGGTTTAGCTACCTTAGCTGACATGGTGCCTCTGCTTGGAGAAAATCGCACGATTACCTTTTACGGGTTTAGAGACCTTTCCTCCCCCTCTTTTTTGGCAACAAAACTTCTTATAGAAAACTCAAGGCTAAACGGAACCCTTTCTGAAGAAGACCTACTTTATCGGGTTATTCCTAAGATAAACGCCGCAGGCAGGATGGGGACCCCTGAGTTGGTTTTTCAATTTTTAAAAGAAAACGAAGAAACTAAGGCTAAGGAGCTTTTAACTAAGATAGAGGGTATCAACCAGAGACGCCAGGAGCTTGAGTTAGAGATACTTTCTTCTTTAGAGAATTTGGCTAAGAGAGAGATAGAACGCTATCCTTTTATTTTTCTAGCTGCAGAAAATCTTCCCAAGGGTCTTTTAGGACTTATTGCTAATAGGTTAAAAAACCAGTATCAGGTTCCTGCTATCGTTGTTTCTATAGAAAACGGAGTAGGGTTTGCCTCTGGAAGAGCCCCTGAGGGGCTTAATCTTTTTAAGGCAGTTTCTAAGTGCGAAGACCTTCTTATTCAGTATGGCGGACATAAACATGCACTTGGATTTCAGGTAAGTCTTAATAACATAGAGGCCCTAAAATCTCGTTTAGCTGACGAAATCAAAAAATTAACTTTAGTTTCTAAACCTGAAAAAGAGATAGTATATGTTGAGGCTGAGGTAGAACTTGCAGAGCTTTTACATCCAGAAAACCTGAAGGCTTTAACTTATCTCCATCCCTACGGAGAGGCCCATCTCCCTCCAAACATTCTTATCAGAAATTTCGAGGTAAAAGAAAGATTTTTGTTAAAGGATAAACATTCTAAGTTTGTGCTTAAAAAAGGACTAAATGAGATCATCGCTATCTGGTTTAACCAGGTGGTAGAAGACGAGAGGATAAGGTTAGTTTTAGGTCAACCTTACGTAAACACCTACAGAAACACCTTAGAAATAAAGGTAGTTGATGTAAGATGAAAACCCGTACTATAAGTATAAGAGAGGAAAAGGAGGCTTTTGAAGAGCTTTACTTAGCACCTAAAGCTTGTAAGTCCCGATTTTCCCGGGGAAGAACTTATCCTGAAGAAGAGTGTGAGATAAGAACGGCTTTTGAAAGGGACCGGGACCGGATTATTCATTCCAAGGCCTTTAGAAGGCTAAAACATAAAACCCAAGTGTTTTTAGCCCCTAAAGGAGATCATTATCGGACGAGACTTACCCACACCTTGGAAGTAGCTCAGATAGCAAGGACTATAGCCAGGGCTTTAAATCTAAATGAGACCCTGACTGAGGCTATAGCTTTGGGGCATGACCTTGGGCATACTCCCTTTGGCCATGCAGGAGAAGAGGTCTTAAACGAGCTTTTAGAGGGTGGTTTTAGACACTATGAGCAGAGCTTGAGGGTGGTTGAGAAACTGGAAAAAGACGGAAGAGGCTTAAATCTTACGTTTGAGGTAAAGGAGGGTATTTTAAAACATTCTAAAGGGATGGGACCTATTCTAAGTAAGGGATCTGATAAGCCAAGCACTCTTGAAGCTGAGATAGTAAGGGTTTCAGATGTGATAGCTTATGTCAACCACGATGTAGATGATGCTCTAAGAGCAGGGATGATAGACTTAAAAGACCTTCCTCAAAATTCTAAAAAAATCCTGGGAGAAACCCATGCCCAAAGGATTTCTACGTTGGTAAAAAGTATCGTTTATTCTACCAGAGAGGCAAACTACTCTGAGATTGTGATGGAAGATAAGGTGCTTAGTGCTTTGACAGAGCTTAGAGAGTTTTTGTTTGAGAAAATCTATTTTTCCCAGTCTGTAAGAAAAGAGTTTGAGAAAGCCAAAAGACTGCTTTTACAGCTTTTTGAGTTTTATGACAAAAATTTTGAGAACATTCCTTATTTTATAAAGGCTAAATCGGTTTTTCCTGATGAGCCTAAAGAGAGATTGATAGCTGATTATATTTCAGGGATGACTGACAGATATGCTATCTACCAGTATTTTGAATGCTTTGTTCCTAAGCCTTGGCAAGGGCTGGAGAAGGTTTTTGGAGGCATAGACTATGAGCTATAAGAAGATAGGTTGGTTTACTACCGCAAGAGATAAGGCTGCTTTAGACCTGCTAAGGGTGGTATATTCGGAGATAAAAAAGGGAAACATACCTGCCAGATTAGAATATGTGTTTGTAAGCAAAGCACCAGATGAAGGAGAATGGGCAGAAAGGCTGATAAAAGAAGCTAAGGAAGATCTGGGGCTTAAGGTTATCTGTTTTTCTGCTGAACGCTTTAAACCAGAGCTTAGAAAGGCTCAAAGGGACCTCTGGAGAAAGGAGTATCACGCGGAGGTTTTAAAAAGGCTTGATATGGAGATAGACTTTGGGGTTTTAGCTGGTTATATGTGGATTACCTCAGAAGACTTTTGTAAGTCCTTAAGGTTGATCAATCTTCATCCAGCTCTTCCAGGAGGTCCTAAAGGGTCCTGGCAGGAGGTTATCTGGCAGCTTATTAGCGCAAGGGCTATGGAAACAGGGGCGATGTTTCATCAGGTAACTCCTGAACTTGACGAAGGCCCAGCCCTCACCTACTTTAGACTAAATCTTCGTACCCCTGAGTTTATCCCTTTGTGGGAAGAAACTGAGGCCAAACTTCTAAAATACCATCTTTCAGGGCTTAAAAAACTCGAAGGAGAAGAAAACGCCCTCTTTAGAAAAATTCGCGAAGAAGAACTGAAAAGAGAGTTGCCTTTGCTTGTGTTTACTTTAAAATATCTATGCGAGGAAAAAATAGGGTTTGAGGGAGATATCCCTGTTGATTTAACAGAAGAAATAGAAAAAAGCTTACCGGATTTTATCATAACTTAACCAGGAGGAAAGCGATGAAAAAGATTTTATATGTTGGATGTTTAGGTTTTAGTCTTTTGTTAGGAGGGTGTGTAGCCTCTCAAGATGAAATACAAGCTCTAAAGGTTAAGGTCCTTAACCTTGAAACTACCCTTCAACAGCAATCGCAAAACCAAAAGGCCATAGCAAACGAACTTAATCAGTTAAAAGAAAGGATAAATGCCTTAGAAAAAAAACTGAGCGAGGACCTGCTTTTAGAGGTAAAAACCAAGGCCTTAGCTGAGATAGAGGAACTTAAGTCTTCTCAGGCTAAGATATCTTCTCAGGTAGAGGACCTTGTGGCTTCAAAAGAAGACCTTTATAAGACCTTTACCAAACAATCAGAAGAGCTTAAAACCAGAATAGAAGCCCTGGAATTAAAGGTAAAATCTTTAGAAGAAAAGGGGTCTTCTTCTCAAGCCACTTCCTCAAGCGTATCTAACGAAACTGCATCTAAACCATCAAACCAAACTGTATCTAACGCAACCCAGGAAACCAAACCTCAAACCCTTACTTCTTCAAGTAACGCTACCTCTAACGGGACTGCTAAAACAGAGGCTTCCAAACAGCAAGGATCTCCTCAAAAAGAGCTAACTGAGGCTGAGGTCTACAGCCAGGCTTTTGACCTCTATCAGCAAAAAAAGTGGGATGAAGCTATGAATGCCTTTAAACAGTATCTACAAAAATACCCTAAAGGCAAGTTTTTAGCCCAGAGTCATTATTGGCTGGGAGAAATTTATTACAATAAAAAGGATTACGAAGACGCTATTTTGTCCTATCAAAAGGTTATAGAAAGCTCTGCTCCCGCGACTTTAAAGGCCTCAGCCATGTATAAACAAGCTTTAAGTTTTAAAAACTTAGGAGATAAAGATGCCTACACCATCTTATTGAAACGTATCATAAAACTCTATCCTAAAAGTAAAGAAGCTGAGGAGGCCAAAAAACTTTTAGGTATAAAAAGGTAGGTTAAGCTTTTTTAAGCCTGTAGGGGTTAATAGTCAACACAGGAATAGGAGAGTTTTTTACCACACCGTTTGCTACGCTTCCAAAGAGGATTCTATCAAGCCCTTTTTTCCCATGGGTTCCCATTACGATAAGGTCTGCCTTGACTTTTTCTCCGGTTTCGATGATCTTTTCAACCACGTCGCCTTTTACGATAATAGACTGAGCCTCAGGATAGTCAGCAAAGTGTTTCTTCATAAAGTCTTCCATAGACTTTTGAGCCCCTTCTAAAAGCACATTTTCAAGGTCTGTAAGGGTTTTTACCGAACCATAGAGTCCTTCATAGGCAGCCAAATCTTCTAAAACAAAGACAACATGAATTTTAGAATTAAGCTTTTTAGCAAGATCCTTAGCCCATTCAGCCACAAACTCAGAAACCTCAGAAAAATCTACAGGAACTAAAATGTTTTTAATCTCAACCATAAATCCCTCCTTGTAAGGATTTTTTTTATACTATATTTTATTTTTATGATAAGTTTAAAAGTTTTTTAATCAAGGGATAATATCATAAATTGCCGATAGAAATTTATAAACTTTGATGACATATCGTTTATCTAATTGGGTCTACCCGTAAATACCTCTATAACTTTAGCCCTACCCTTAATCTCCTTCATGAGCCTCTCTAAATGATTCATCGTGTCAATAAATCTTTTAACCTCATCTCTCAACTTGGCAAATCTTTATTAAAAGGCCTGTAGGTGATATTCAAGGTGTTTTTCAACATCCCCCTTGAATTAAATTCAGTCTACCTGCAGGAATTCTCAGACAAACGAAAAGTTTCTTACTTAAATTGATAAGAAAAGTAAACCTTAAGACCTTTCTCCTTGACGTAACTTCTTAAACATCCTTTTTCTTAAGCTGTGTCTTGGCCTTCTCAGGTTAGAAAATTTTTGGTATAATGTAACACTATTATAATGGAGATAGAAAATGCAAGCCTGTCCCATATACCAGACTACTGTAGAATCACATACCGAGACCTATACAGCCCCTTACAACGAGCAGGAATACAAAAACTATGAATCTCACACCTGCGATATCCACTGGTGGAAGCCCGTTGAAGCTTATATCTATCTTAAAGTTTAAAGCAAATGGAATGAATTTTACTTTTCAGGGAGGAAAAAGATGAAATCCGTTATCCTTGCTGGAGGCTCTGGGACAAGGCTTTATCCAGTTACCCACGTTGTTAACAAACATCTTCTTCCTATTTACAACAAACCTATGATTTATTACCCTCTATCTCTAAGTATGCTTATCGGAATAAGAGAGACGATTCTGGTAGTTAATCCTCAAGATGTGGAAAACTTCAAAAGGCTTTTAGGTGATGGTTCTCATCTTGGCATGAGGATAGATTATGTGATTCAGGAAAGACCAAGAGGACTTGCAGAAGGACTTATCCTGACAGAACTATATCTAAAAAACCAGAATTGTATACTCTACATGCTTGGAGACAACATATTTTTCGGGCATGACCTTCCCAAAATAATGCTTTCTGCAAAAGAGGAAGTGAGAAAAGAGGGTGGGGCTTGTGTTTTTGCCTACTATGTGCATGACCCAGAAAGGTTTGGTGTAGTTGAGTTTGACGAATCTGGGAGAGTATTATCTTTGGAAGAGAAACCTAAAAAGCCAAAGTCAAACTACGCAGTCGTAGGTATGTATTTCTATGATAGCGAGGTTTTTGAAATAGCTAAATCCATAAAACCATCTCACAGAGGTGAGTTAGAAATAACTTCTGTAAACGAGGAATATCTAAAAAGAGGAAAGTTGAAAGCTAAACTTCTTGGAAGAGGCTTTGCCTGGTTTGATGCTGGAACCCATGAGAGTTTCCTTGAAGCTGGAGAGTTTGTGGCAACAATTGAGAAAAAAACAGGACTCATGATAGGCTGTATAGAAGAGATAGCCTATAGAAACGGCTGGATAGATAAGGAGCAACTTTTAAAGCTTGCA
Source organism: Thermodesulfobacterium sp. (assembly GCF_030445475.1). Lineage (NCBI taxonomy): Bacteria > Pseudomonadati > Thermodesulfobacteriota > Thermodesulfobacteria > Thermodesulfobacteriales > Thermodesulfobacteriaceae > Thermodesulfobacterium > Thermodesulfobacterium sp. The sequence continues at coordinate 14,974 of NZ_JASUTP010000028.1, forward strand.
GAGCCTTTGAAAAAAACGGAGTATGGAAAGTATTTAATAAACCTTACTAAGGAAAGCTAAATGCCCTTTACTTTTAAAAAACTTGCTATTCCAGATGTGGTGCTTATTGTTCCTAAGGTATTTAGGGACGAGAGAGGATATTTTATGGAAACTTATAAAAGGTCTGAATTTGAAGTGGAAGGAATAAATGTAGATTTTATTCAAGATAATCATTCCTATTCTATAAAAGGCGTCCTACGAGGTCTTCACTACCAGAAAAAGCCTAAAGTTCAAGGAAAGCTTGTTAGATGCGTAGTAGGAAGAATATTTGATGTAGCTGTAGACATAAGAAAAGATAGTCCGACCTTTGGAAAATGGGTAGCTGTTGAGCTTTCCGAAGAAAACGGGTACATGCTTTGGATCCCAGAAGGATTTGCTCACGGATTTTTAGTTCTTTCAGATTTTGCTCATGTTATTTATAAGGTTTCAGGGGCTGAATACTCCCCTGAGCACGATGCTGGTATTATTTGGAATGACGAAGACATAGCGATTAAATGGCCTTTGGACCAGGTAGATAGGATAGTGTTATCCCAGAAGGATGCTAAACTTCCTAAATTAAGAGACTTGAAAGAGGAGGATTTACTTTGAAAGTATTAGTAACAGGTGGTGCCGGGTTTATTGGTAGTGCTTTTGTCAGGTTGTATGCTTCTGTGTATACCGTAGGGGTAGTAGATGCACTAACTTATGCTGGAGATTTAGAGAGACTATCTTCGATTGAAGGCTTGTATGAATTCTACCATGCAGATATAACAGATATGTCAGCCCTCAAGAAGGTTTTTGAAGATTTTCGTCCCGATGTGGTGGTTCATTTTGCTGCGGAAACTCATGTAGACAGGTCAATTTTAGAACCTCAGAAATTTGTTAAAACCAACGTAGAAGGAACTTTAAATCTTTTAGAACTTGCAAGGGAGTTTAAGATAGAGAGATTTGTAAATATATCTACAGATGAGGTTTATGGGGAATTAGGAGAGACTGGAAAATTCAAAGAAGACACCCCTTTAAACCCAAACTCACCCTATTCAGTAAGCAAGGCAAGTGCTGACATGCTTGGAAGAGCCTATTACAGAACTTATGGCCTTCCTGTTATCACAGTTAGACCCTCAAACAACTACGGACCCTGGCAGTACCCAGAAAAGCTGATTCCTGTGGTTATACTCAAAGCTCTTAAAAACGAACATATTCCTGTTTACGGCACAGGTATGAACATAAGGGAATGGCTTTACGTAGATGACTGCGCAAGAGCTATAGGTATGATTTTGGAGCAAGGTATTGTGGGTGAAATTTACAACATCTCAAGTGGGGAAGAAAAAAGAAACATAGAGGTGGTTAGGGAAATCCTGAGGTTATTGGGTAAAGACGAAACACTTATAAGGTTTGTTAAAGACAGACCTGGGCATGACTATAGGTATGCTACAGATGCAACCAAAATAAGAACTGAACTTGGTTGGGAGCCTAAGATTAAGTTTGAAGAAGGGCTTAAAAAGACGGTGGGTTGGTATTTAGAACACATAGATTGGGTTAAAGCTAAGCTAAGAGATCTTGAGGAACTCTGGAAAAAGGTTTATTCATGAAGATTCTCATAACTGGGGCAAAAGGGCAGTTAGCAAGAGAGTTTATAAGACAATTTACACAAAAAGGTACAGAGTTTGTAGATTTTTCAAGGGAAGAGCTTGATGTTTCTGATTTTAAGGCAGTTTTTAAGATAATTAAAGAAATAAAACCAACCATAGTTATAAACTGTGCTGCTTACAATAACGTCGATGGTGCAGAGAAAGAAAAAGAAAGAGCTTTTTTGGTTAACGCCATAGGCCCGTATAACCTAAGTGTTGTTTGTAGTGACATAAAAGCTTTGTTGATTCACTTCTCAACAGATTATGTTTTTGATGGTACAAAGGAAGGGCTTTATACAGAAGAAGACGAGCCAAACCCTTTGAATGAATACGGAAAAAGTAAACTCTGGGGAGAGCGTTTCATTCAGGAAAACATGGAAAATTACCTAATTTTCCGCACAAGCTGGGTCTATGGAGAGGGAAAACAAAATTTTCTCTACAAACTTACTCAGTGGGCTCAAACCCAGGAATACCTGAGGATTGCCTGCGATGAGTTTTCAGTGCCAACATCGACAAGAACTATTGTAGAGGTAACATTAAAAGCCATAGAACAAGGTCTTACCGGGCTTTACCACCTTGTAAACTCTGGTTATACATCTCGCTTTGAATGGGCAAGGGAGTATCTGAGACTAAGAGGCATAAAAAAGTTCATCTATCCAGCCTATCAGGCTGATTTTAATCTTCCTGCAAAAAGACCACGTTTTTCTGTAATGAGCAATGATAAAATATGTAAAAGGCTCAAGATAGAAATAAGACATTGGAAAGATGAATTGCTTGCCTTTTCAGTCAAGCTATGACGTATAAGTAACTAACTCCTCTGGATAAATTTTTGAAGTGTGAAACTTCCCAAACCAGAGCCTTTTGTTCTCTCCTGGGTCTCTGTCTCATCGGTAAGATTGGGTAATAAAGACATAAAAAATAGAGGAAGGAAGTAAATTCCTTCCTCTATATAGGATTAAAGATCTCAACAGAATAAGCATTAGTTTTGTAATTTTAAGCCTTTAGCATCAAGCTCAGGTCTTTTTCAGGCTCTGAGATAAGCCTTATGTTATAGTTTTCCGCTAAGAATGAGACCACGTTTTCAGACAGAAAGGCAGGCAAACTTGGACCAAGAAAGATGTTTTTAATCCCAAGGTATAAGAGGGTAAGCAAGATGGCTACTGCTTTTTGCTCATACCAGGAGACCACCAAAGAAAGAGGAAGCTCATTTACCCCTACTCCAAAAGCCTGACTCAGAGCCAAAGCTATCTGAATGGCAGAATAGGCGTCATTACATTGCCCTATGTCTAAAAGCCTCGGTATACCTTCGATATCTCCCAAGTCTTTATCGTAAAATCTGTATTTTCCGCAAGCAAGGGTGAGGATAACGGCATCCTGAGGCACTATTTCTACAAACCTTGTGTAATAGTTGCGTCCAGGTTTAGCCCCGTCGCAACCGCCTACCAAGAAGAAATGTTTGATCTTTCCTGCTTTAACCAGTTCTATTACCTTGTCTGCTACAGAAAGTACCGCGTTTCTGGCAAATCCAACCATAACCTCTTTCCCTGGGTTGTCTTCGGTAAAACCTGGCATAGAAAGGGCTTTTTCGATTACCGCAGAAAAGTTTTTACCCTTTATATGGGTTATCCCTGAAAACCCAACCGGCCCCAAGGTAAAGACTCTGTCTTTGTATTCTTCCTTAGGAGGCATAAGGCAGTTGGTAGTCATAACGATAGGCCCAGGGAAGTTAACAAACTCTTTTTGCTGGTTTTGCCAGGCGGTGCCGTAATTACCGTATAGATGAGGAAATTTTTTTAGCTCAGGATAGCCATGAGCAGGGAGCATCTCCCCATGGGTATAGATATAGATGCCCCTTCCTTCTGTCTGTCTAAGCAGCTCATAGAGGTCCTCTAAGTCGTGTCCAGAAACAAGGATGGCTTTTCCAGCTTTGGTGCCAAGAGGCACTTTGGTAGGCACAGGATGGCCAAAGGCCTGGGTGTTTGCTTTATCGAGAAGTTCCATAACCTTAAGGTTTAACTCTCCTACCTCTAAAGCCCTTTTAACCCAGGCCTCTAAGTCTCCTTTTTCCTTATAAACGTCTACCAAAAGCTGTTTGAATTTGCGATAAACCTCTTGGTCCCACACCCCCAATTTATGTGCATGGTAGGCATAGGCAGCAATTCCTTTTAACCCATAAAGCACACAGAGTTTAAGCGAAAAGATATCTTCCCCCCAAACTTCTTTAAACTTAGGGTCTATTTCATATTCTTTAGCAAGGTTTATCAACTCATCCATGCTTGCCGCAGGGATTTTGTCAAACGAGGACTTTACCTGGTAGGTGTTTTCGATTTTTTCTGTTAAGGCAGAGGTCTCTTCGAGGTAAGCTTTAATCCTTTCAGGGTCAAAATTGACGTTAGTTAGGGTTGCAAACATTCCTTCCATGATGAAAAAGTCTACATCTGAGGCATCATATCCTTTAGGTTGAGCCAAAAGATAGGCCTCTGAAAGCCCTGCCAGGTTATAAATCAGTAAGTCCTGTAAAAGGTCAGCTTCTGGGGTTTTTCCACATACCCCTTTTACTGTACAAGCCTTGCCTCCTGCAGTTTGTTCGCACTGGTTACAAAACATCTTTGCACCTCCTTTTTTAAGTTTTTATATAAATAGAAAATAAATTAGAAAAGAAGATTTTTCCTTGACTTAAGTCAAAAAGGACTATACCCTTAGCCTTTCATTTTAAAACCCTAACCTATTGACAAAACCATAAAATATTTTAAGTTTTATTTATACAGACGGTTGGGGGATCGTCTAATTGGCAGGACAGTGGACTCTGGATCCACGAGTGGAGGTTCGAGTCCTCCTCCCCCAGCTTGTTTCCTGAATTTCAGAATACTCCTCTAAATTCTGCACACAACGGCACACATTTTAAAAAAATATACATTTCCTAAATTGCCGATAGAAATTTATAATTTATATTCATGTTTTCCCATTTTCCAATATGTCTAAACGATTTATAAAATCTTTACCTGGTTCAAACAGAGGTTACAGCACCTTGCAACATACAAGCAGAAAAACAGACATCCCAAGATGACTTACAAGGGATTTCGTGGAGATAGACTTATGATTACGGCCTTTAAAGAGTGCCTTTGATAGTTTATCATAAATTTAAGGAAGGCAATAGGTATGATGGGCATGTAAGGGCGATAGAGGCAGTTTTTGAGGTGATACGACGAATCAATGAGAGAGGCTTGTGAAGGAGAT